>JABSQX010000142.1 GCA_013215615.1 Myxococcales bacterium
ACCGAAAGCGTCCCCTGAAACGCGCGCCGCATGGCACGAACGATGGCTCCCGCACGGGGCAGATCTCGCAGCAGCGCCGATCCCGACCCGTTGCGGATGAACTTCTTCACCGGGCAACCCACGTTGAGATCGATCCACTCCGCTCCCTCATCGGCCAACATGCGGCACGCCTCGGCGAGGATCTCGGGGTCGGAACCGAAGAGTTGGAACGCGCAGGGAGATTCCCGGGGCGAACTGCGCAACAACCGCCAGCTCTTGCGTCCGCCGCTCACCAGACCGCGTGCGCTCACGGTCTCGCTGAAGACCAGCGCCGCCCCGGCCTCCACCGCGATCAGGCGGAAGGGAAGGTTCGAGACGCCCGCCATCGGGGCCAACACCACGTTGTGGTCTAGGCGGCGGTCCTCGAGCTCGATGGGGCGAATCAGGTCGCCGTCGACATTGGGAGCGATCATGGCTGCAGGCTCGGATGGGGGGTTCGCGGTGTCGGAGGTTCGGAAGGGCCGGCGTTCCCCCATCGGACCAGGAGGAGCCAGGATGCCCAATAATTAGGCAGGGTAGCCGTGACGCGTGCCAGCGTCAGCGGGGCGCCCCAGATGTAGATCGTACGGGGGGCTCCGAGCCGCCAGTCGCCTCGCCCACATGATGGCGGCGATCTCGAAACCCATTGGAATCAATCGTGAATCTTCTCCTCTCGAAGCGCGCACGGTGCTCCTGGCGAGGGCTGGAACTTGGGACGCGCGCGACGCCAAGCTCCTGCCCCGACCTGAGCCTCGGAGGGCAGGGGGGTGGGGGCCGACTCCGCGAGCTCAGCCGCTCAGTTGGAATCCCCAAAGAGACGACGGACCTCGGGCTGGCTCACCTTCATCGAGGGCGTGCGCGGGAGCGCGTCGACGATCCGGTAACGCGCTGGGCGCTGGTAACCGGTGAGTCGCTCCGTCGCGAAACGCCGCAACTCCACTTCCTCGATTCTCGGAGCGCCTTCGCGCAGTACGAGCGCCGCGACCGGAACCTCTCCGAGGCGCTCGTCCGGAAACCCCACCACCGCGGCCTCCGCCACCCAGGGGTGATCCTCGAGAACCTTCTCCACCTGAACGGGCAAGAACTTGAAGCCCCCCCGGTTGATCGATCCGTCAGCGCGCCCCAGGACCCAGAGGAATCCCTCCGCGTCGATGCGGGCAAGATCCGTGGTCCGTACCCACCCTCTTCGCGCACTGTGCTGCATCGTCTTGACCTCGAGGAGCCCGACCTCGTCGGGGCCCAGTGGGGCGCCTGTATCGAGAGCGACGATCCGCAGCTCGACGCCCGCGTTCGCACGCCCCACGCTGCCTCGCTTCGACATCCCGTGCGCGTCGTAGTCGCGAAGCGTCCAGCCCGCGACGCCGCCGGCGAACTCGGTGGCGCCGTAGGTCGTGAGGACGGCAACGTGGTAGCGCGCTTCGAAAGCTTCAGCGATCTCTGGGGCAAGGTGCGCGGTTCCGACGCTCACCGCGCGCAAGCTCCGAAGGTCTTCCGGCGGAAGCTCGGCATCGAGAACCATCTTCAGCGCGGCTGGCACGAGACTCGCGGCTTTTGGCTGATGACGCAGCACGAGTGCGCGCCACTGCTCGAGGTCGAAGCGCTCCATCAAGGAGATGCGGCGACCGCTGTAGAGTGCGCCGGTCGCGCGAAAGATTCCGCCGACGTGAACCAGCGGATTCGGCATCAGGACAACGCCGCTGCGCAGCTGAGGGGCCTCCGAAGCGCCCTCCGACTCGTAGCGCGCCGCCGACTCGAGAGACTTTTCCAAGGCGTCGAGGCGCAGCCCAATGCGCTTTGGAGGGCCCGTGGTTCCGCTGGTCAGCATCTGGATGGCGACACCCGACAAGGGCTCATGATGGGGTCCGGGGCCCGGCGCCTCCAGGCCCGCAAGGATCTTCATGCGCAAGCGCGGAGCCTCCGCGACCTCGATCCCCACACAGCCCACGCATTCGGCAGCAGCCCTCAACCCGGAGACCGCCCAGTCGTCGGCGTGTCCCACGAGAGCAGGCGCGCTCAATTCCAGCAACTCCTCGCACAGCTTGCTCGGCCCCTGGATGGCATTCACGCTGACCACGCAGCGCCGCGAGGTGATCACCGAAATCATGGCAGCGAGCAGCGATGGGCGATTTCGCAGCATCACCGCAATCGGCGCATCCTCAGCGAGCCCCGCAGCCGAAAGCGCGGCGTCGATGTCGTGGATGAGTGCGGCAAGCTCGCCCCAGGAAACCCAGTGGTCCTCGAACTCGAGCGCGGGCGCCTCGGGGTCGAGGGCGAGAACGGCACGAATGCGCTCGGTGAGGTCCATGGGGATCCGTCTCCAGCCTGCCCGGCTCAGACCCGGAAGGCAATGAAAAAAGGCGGACAGCCCTGTACGAACTCCGTACGGGATCCAAGCAGCGCATCAACCGGGTACGCCTCGCGCGCGTGCACAAAGATGGAGAGGTGATCTTCCCTGATCTCGGCCATGCAGGAATCGGATTCGACCACGCGCTCTCGCCTCGATCCGCGATAATACCCGGGCGGCCGCGCGTGCGCGCAGGTTCCGGCGCACTCTTCGAAGGGCTAGAATCCCGCCCCGTGCCGGATTCACTCCCGCCCCAGATCGTCGCCAGCGCTTCGCCTTGCCCGATGGACCGCCCGCGACCGGACTGCTCGTCGGCTCGAGGAGGTTCCGATGGGCACGAGTGAGAAGAGCGCGCAGCACTACGGTCGCATCACCGACGAGGCGATCGCGCGGCTTCGCGAACGCATCGGCGTGCCGAAACCGCTCCCCCAACCTCCCCACTACCGTTGTCCCAACGAGGACACCTTCCGCAACCTCTCCCACTCGATCGGTGACGACAACCCCCTCTACTGCGAGCCCGATTACGCGGAAAAGACGCGATGGGGCGAGCTCATCCTCCACCCCGCCTTCGTGGGCTGCGATACGCTGATCGGCATCGACGAAGTCGACAGCGTGCCCCCCGACAAGATCGACATCATGCGCGGCGATCCGCTGCGCGGTGTGCACGCCTTCTACTCGAGCGGCGTGCGCGAGTGGTGGCGCCCGCTGCGCCCAAACCGCAAGGTATTCCGGCGCAACGCGGTCGTCGGAATCCAGGAGAAGCAGAGCGAGTTCGCAAAGCGATCGGTCCACGAATGGACGGCCAATGTCTTCGCCGACGAGGACGGCCAGCTGCTCTCCACCCAGTACCGGCTCATGATCCGCGCTGAACGGGACACTGCGCGCGAGGAGAAGAAGTACGAAGATGCCAAGCCCACACCGTACACGGCCGAGCAGCTCGAGGAGATCGACGCCCAGTATGCATCCGAGAAGCCGCGCGGCGGCGAGCCCCGCTATTGGGAGGATGTGAACGAAGGCGACGAGCTTCCTCCTCTCGTAAAGGGACCGCTCACCGTCACTGACATCGTGTGCTGGCACGTGGGGGTCGGCATGGGTTACTACGGAGTGAAAGCGCTGCGGCTCGGTTTCGCGAACCGCCAGAGAATTTCGGGCTTCTACCAACACGACAGCCTCAACGTCCCGGATCAGATGATGCGCGTGCACTGGGATGAGACCTACGCCCAGCTCGCGGGCGCGCCCACCATGTACGACTACGGGCGCATGCGGGAGTGCTGGCTCGTGCATCTGTGCACCGACTGGATGGGGGACGCCGGCTGGCTCTGGAAGCTCGACTGCGAGTTCCGCCGCTTCAACTTCGTGGGCGACACCCAGTGGATGCGTGGACGCGTAGAGCGCAAGTACCTCGCCAACGGTGATCGCCCCGCCGTGGACCTCGAGATCTGGGGCGAAAACCAGCGCGGCGAGATCACGACGCCGGGACACGCCAGCGTCCTCCTCCCGAGCCGCGAGCACGGGGAAGTAAAACTGCCGGATCCGCTGGGCCAGGCCACGGATCTGCAGAGCGCGCTCGACGCGCTGGCGGAACGTTTCACCGACGACGACGGCTGACCGCCGTGCTCATGCACGATCACTTCGACTATTGGAGCCGCATCACGCCGGAGCGCGAGTTCGGGATCGATGTGGCCAGGCGGCTCTCCTACGCAGACGCGGCCGTCGAAGTGGCGCGCCTCTGCTCCGCGCTCCACGGCGCCGGGATCGGCGCGGGTTGTCGGCTCGCAATCATCTCGCGCAACCGCATCGAATATGCGCTGGTGAGCTTCGCGGCATCGAAACTCGGCGCCGTAGTGGTGCCGGTGAACGTGCGTCTTGCAGCGGAGGAGCTTCGATTCGTGCTCTCCGATGCCGGGGCGCGCTGCGCGTTCGTCGATGCCCCCTTCCAAGCGACGCTCGCGGGCGTGCGCGGAACGCTCTCTGAACTCGGATGCGTGGTGAGCATCGGAACGGGCAACGGGGGCTTGCCCGACGGCATGATCCCCTACGAGAACTTCCTCGCGAGCGCCTCCGCGGCACCAACCGCCAGGCGCGCCCAGCCCTCCGATGACGCCGTGCAGTACTACACGAGCGGCACCGATGGCAAGCCAAAGGGCGTCGTCCATGGTCACATCGCCCTCGCCGTAGCGGCTTCCTACTGGCGCAGCGTCTTCCCCATCGGCGCCAATGAGCGACAGCTACTGGCCTCTCCCGCCTTCCACCCCGGCGGCTTCCTGAACTTCCTGCACACCTCCCTCTGCGGCGCTTCCGTCTATTTCCTCGCGAAGTTCGATGCGTACGAGGTGCTGCGCCTCATCGCCGAGGAACGACTGGTACACGCCAGCCTGGTACCCACGACGCTCGACGCTTGTCTCGCCGAGGTGAAAGACACGAAGCCCGACCGCTTCGGGAGCCTCCGCTACCTGAGCTACGGGGCGTCTCCCATCTCCGCCGCGACGATACGCCGCGCCCTCGAGGTCTTCCCCTGCGAGATCCACCAACACTTCGGCTTGACGGAGGCGCCCATCCTGACTCATCTCATGCCGCAGGATCACCTGCGCGGCCTCAAGCAGCGCTCGCTCCTCTTGTCCACGGGCCGGCCCGTGGTGGGCTGCGAGATCCGCATCCTCGATGACGATGGGCAGGAACTCCCTGTCCGGGAACCGGGAGAGATCTGCGCGCGCACGCCCCTCGCCATGAAGGGCTACCACGGGCGCCCCGAGGCCACCGCCGAGACCCTGCGGCACGGCTGGCTCCACACCGGCGATATCGGCTTCCTCGATGAAGAGGGCTACCTCCGCATCATCGACCGCAAGAAAGACATGATCGTTTCCGGCTCCGAGAACGTCTTCGCCGGTGAGGTCGAACACCGCCTGCTGGGCCACCCGGCCGTGCACGAGAGCGCGGTGATCGGCGTACCCAGCGAGCGCGGGGGCGAAGAGGTGAAAGCCATCGTCGTCCTTACGAGCGGCCAGAGTGTCAGCGCGGAGGAGCTGATGGACTTCTGCGGCGAGAGCCTGGCCGGCTACAAGCGACCGCGCTCGGTGGACTTCGTCAGCGAACTTCCCCGGAACGCCAACGGCAAGGTCCTCAAGCGCGTGCTCCGCGAACCCTACTGGGAGGAGCACTCGCGCCGCGTATCGTGATCGCCCACCATGAGTGCAGCTCCCGCGCGCCCCCCCGCTCAAGGAAAGCCCAGCATGAGCTACGAAACCATCCTCTTCGAGGTGAGCGATCGCATCGCGACCATCACGCTAAACCGCCCCGAGGTCCTGAACGCCGCCTCGAAGCAGATGCAAAGAGAACTTGCCGACGCCTTCGCCACGGCGGAAAAGGACCCGGAGGTCTGGACCCTCATCGTGACGGCCACCGGGCGTGGTTTCTGTCCGGGCGCGGACGTAGGCGACATCGCGGAAGACGGCAAGGTGGGCTATGCGGAGCCCTACCTGGCCTCCTACCCCCAGTGGGAGCCCCCGCGAGAAGCTACGCCACCCTTCCGCGAGATGGCCAAACCCATCGTGTGCGCGGTAAACGGCATCTGCTGCGGTGCGGGTCTCGACCTCATCACCACCAGTGACATCGTGATCGCCTCCGAAAAGGCGACCTTCTTCGATCCCCACGTGAGCATCGGCATCGTCTCTGCGCGCGAGATGGTGCGTCTCGCCCGAGTGCTGCCCTTCAACATCTGCATGCGCATGGCGTTGATGGGAAAGCACGAACGCATGGACGCCGATCGCGCCTTTCAGCTCGGCTTGGTGAGCGAGGTGGTCGCCCACGAGCGCTTGGGCGAGCGCGCCCGGGAGATCGCGATGACGATCAACCAGAACGCGCCGCTCGCGGTGCGCGGCACGCGCCTGGCCCTGCGCAAGGCCCAGGGACTGCCCCTCTACGAGGCGGAACTCGTGGCCGAGATGTTCCGGGAGCGCGTCACCAAGACCGAGGACGCCATCGAGGGCCCGCGCTCCTTCAACGAGAAGCGCCCGCCAGAGTGGAAGGCCCTCTAGGCACGGATCCGGCAGACCGCCGTCCCTAAGTGCGTCCTCGGCCGAGCAGCCACCCTGCAGGACAGCGCGCGAGCGCTCCCCTCGTGAGCGGCGGTCCCGCGGTCGTCGCCGATCCGCATGGGCGCAACCGCAGCGTGGGCCCCGGGAAGGATGCGGGGCTGCCGTTCGTGGCCCGCCGCCCGCGCGCGGAGACCCGGGTCGCGACCGCCGCGGCGGAAAGAGAACGCGAGGAGTCCCGCGGGGAGCAGCGCGGATGCGACACCGCGATCCCGGCCGGTTGCTAACCTGCCCGAATGCGAACGGGATTGACGCCCGCAGAGGCGCTGGCCTCGGTGCTCTCGCACACCCCGGTGCTGGCCTCGGAGCGTGTCGAGTGCGCCGCCGCCCTGGGCAGGGTGCTCGTCGAGCCGGTCGCCTCGGGCCGCGACCTTCCCCCCTCCGACAACTCCGCGATGGATGGCTTCGCGGTGCGCGCCGCAGACCTCGAGCAGGCCAGCCCAGACTCCCCCGTCGAGCTGAAGCTGGCCTTCGAGATCCACGCGGGTGGAATCCCGGAGCGTCCGCTGGAGGCGGGGGAATGCGCGCGAATCCTCACCGGCGCGCCGCTCCCGGAGGGCGCCGACAGCGTGGTGCGCCAGGAGGACATCGAGGCCGAAGGCCCCAGGGTCCGCTTCCAGCAGCCGGTCCCCAACGGCGAACACGTTCGGCGGCGTGGAGAGGACACCCGGGTCGGCGAGACCATCCTCGAGGCAGGCACCCGCATCGGCGCAGCAGAAACCGGCATGTTGGCCGCACTGGGCCGCTCCTACGTGGCGGTGCACCGCCAGCCGCGCGTGGCCATCCTTTCGGGCGGCGACGAACTCGTGGAGCCGGACGGCGACGTCTCGGGCGGGCGCATCGTCTCCTCCAACAGCTACTCGATGGCCGCCCAGTGCCGCCTCGCCGGCGCGATCCCCCAATATCTGGGCATCGCACGCGACAGCCCCGAGGCCCTCGAGGAACTGCTGCGCGCAGGCCTCGCGAGCGATGTCCTGGTGAGTTCTGCGGGCGTCTCCGTGGGGGATCGTGACTTCGTGCGACCGGTGCTCGAGAAGCTGGGCTGCCGGCTGGAGTTCTGGGGCGTACAGATGAAGCCCGGCTACCCGCTGACCTTCGGCCTGTTCCCGGAAGGCACTTCGGGGTTGAATCCACTCACTTTTGGCCTACCCGGAAATCCCGTCTCTGCCATGGTGACCTTCGAGCAGTTCGTGCGACCGGCCCTGCTGCACATGGCGGGCCACACCGCACTCCACCGCCCCACCCTGGATGTGACCGTAGGGGAAACTCTGCGAAAGAAAGCCGGGCGCCTGCACTTCGTGCGGGTGACCCTCGAGCGCAGGGGCAAAGAGGTGGTGGCCCGGAGTTTCGGGAACCAGAGCTCCGGTGTGCTGCGCTCGATGTGCGACGCGCAGGCCCTGTTGATCTTTCCCGCCGAAGCCTCCGAACTGCCGCGGGGAGGCCGCGCCCGCGTGCAGCTGCTGGACGAGACATTCCTGGCAAGCCGGCAGCCGGCCTTCTGACGCGCCCCGCGACCCGCCTCGCCCGCAGGACCGGAGCCCCACTTGGACCTCTCTTTCCTTCCCAGCCTGAACGCCTCCCTGAACGTACTCGCCAGCGTCATGCTGGTGCGCGGACGACAGCTGATCCGGCGAGGAGAAGTCGACGCCCATCGGCGCCACATGCTCGCCGCCTTCGCGATCTCGAGCCTCTTCCTACTCAGCTACGTGACCCACAAGGCCTCGCGCGGCTTCGAGAACACCGTCTACCCGGGGGAAGGCGCACTCCGCATCGTGTACCTCTCGGTCCTCTTTTCACATCTCTCCCTGTGCATGGCGGTACCCGTGATGGCAATCCGCCTGATCGTGCTGGGGCTGCGGGGCGATCTGCCGCGCCACAAGCGGCTGGCGCGTTGGGCCTGGCCGATCTGGCTCTACGTGTCGGTCACCGGCGTGATCATCTACCTGATGCTCTACCCGCTCGCGCCTTCGCCAAGTCCCGGCTAAAGGGAAAACAGCCCCAAGACAGGGAGGTCCCAGCACGCCCGCCGGACTTCCACGCGCACCCGCCGACTTGACGAAAGTCGCGGAAATGGCTATCTCGCGGCCGTCCTGTGTCGATTTCAGTCGAGTCCATTCGGAGGCTTGAAGCACTCACATTGCGGCGGTGGCGTGAGTCGAGGCGTCGTCGCCCGACCGATTCACGGACCAGGTGACTCCGGAGCAGGTGGGTGCGGATCAACGGGCAATGCGGTCGCGGCGAAGGACGCACGATGATTGCGTCCCTACGACGACGCGACTCGAAGCGAGACAGGGAGATCGTCAGCCGGGAAGGCGGCAGCGCTCCCCGAAGAGCAGGATGAGGGCCAGCGAGACCATGAAGAAGCCGAGCATGAAAGTCCTCCTGCCTTTGGGCCTGGCACTCACGCTCTGCGGCGCTGCGGCCAGCGCCGAGAACAACGAGCGCGGCCGGGTCCTCTACGGGCTCTGCGTGCATTGTCACGGAGAGCAGGGGGGCGGCAACGCGCTGGCGCTGGCACCGGCCATCGCCGGCCTGGGCGAGTGGTACGTGAAGGGCCAGCTCGAGAAGTTCCGCAGCGGCATCCGCGGTCTTCACGCCGACGACATCGCGGGCCTGCGCATGTACCCCATGTCCCAGATGCTGGGGAAAGACGAGGATCTCGCAGCCGTGGCCAGCTACGTGGCAAACCTGCCTCCCACCAGTCCCGCTCCGACCCTCAGCGGCGGAGACGCGGCCCGCGGCAAGGCCCGCTACGCGACCTGCGCGGGCTGCCACGGCGCCCAGGCCCAGGGCGTGCAGCCCCTGGGCTCCGCGCTCTCTCGCCTCAACGACTGGTACCTGCTCAGCGCACTCGAGAAGTACAAAGCGGGCATCCGGCCCGCAGACCCCGCCCGCGACCCCCAGGCAGCGGTGATGATCGGTCTCACTGCGATCTTCCCGGACACGCAGTCCATGAAGGACGTGATCGCGTACATCGAAACACTCAGGGAGTAGCCCGTGGCCAAAGAGTACGAACCCGACGATCTCGCCTGGCGCGCCTTCCTGATCACGGCGGTAGGCATCGGCGCCTTCGTCGCCTCGGTCTTCCTCTTCGTGCTCTGAGGAGGTCTCATGCTAGAGCCGCTCTTCCAACCCTTCCTGATCGACTGGCTGGTGCCCTCCGCGTCCACCTATGCGGACGACATCGACTTCCTGTGGGAACTGATCTTCTGGATCGTCGGCGCCTGGTTCCTGGCCACCGAGGGCATCTTCTTCTGGCTGATCATCAAGTTCGCCAAGAAGAGGTCCCCCAAGGCTCAGTACATCACGGGCGAACTCAAGAGCCAGAAGCAGTACATCTCCTATCCCCACATGGCTGTGCTGGTCTTCGACATCCTGATCCTCGTCTTCGCAGTGAAGGTCTGGTACGACGTCAAGCAGGATCTACCCCCCGCCGAGAGCACGGTGCGCGTGATCGGCCAGCAGTGGGCCTGGACCTTCCAGAACGCGGGGCCCGACGGGAAACTCGACAGCGCGGACGACATCACCACGATGAACGAACTGCACGTTCAGCTGGGCACCGTCTACCACTACAAGCTCGAGGCTCTCGACGTCCTCCACAACTTCTCGGTGCCTGTCTTCCGCCTCAAGCAGGACGCCATCCCCGGCCGCGTGATCACGGGCTGGTTCGAACCGACGCTGACGGGCGAATACGACGTCCAGTGCGCGGAAATCTGCGGCATCGGACACGGTCTGATGGGCGCGCGCATCCACATCGAGACCCCGGAGCAGCACGCCGCCTGGATGGCGTCCCACGCTCCGATCTCCCTGGCATCCGCGACGCCGGACGTCAGCGCGGAGGAGTAGCCATGGCCGAAGCGGTACCCGCAGGCAGCCAAGACCCGCACGGCGGGCACGGCCACCACGAACAGAGCTTCTGGAGCAAGTACGTCTTCTCCACCGATCACAAGATGATCGCCATGCAGTACATGTTCACCGGCATGGCGATGGGGATGATCGGTGCCTTCATGGCCTACGCGTTCCGCATGCAGCTGGCCTTCCCGGGCATGGAGGTGCCCCTCTACGGGCTGGTCTCACCGGCGAACTACAACTCGCTGGTCACCAACCACGGCACCATCATGATCTTCTGGGTGGCGATGCCGGTGCTGCTCGCCGGTTTCGGGAACTTCCTGATCCCGCTGATGATCGGCTGCGACGACATGGTCTTCCCGCGCATCAACCGCCTCTCCTACCAGATCTTCCTGCTCAGCGCGATCGTGTTGCTCGCCTCCTTCTTCGTGCCAGGCGGGGCCTTCGGCGGAGCCTGGACCGCCTACCCGCCGCTCTCCTCCGAAGCCCAATACAGCCTCACGCCAATGGGCTCCTCCTTCTGGGTCGTGGCGGTGGCCCTGGAATTCGTGGCCTTCCTGATGGGCGGCATCAACTTCGTCACCACCGCCATGAACTCCCGTGCGCCTGGGATGAAGATGTATGACATCCCCATCGTGGTCTGGATGATCGTAATTGCGAGCATCCTCTTCATGGCCAGCGTGGGACCGCTCATCGCCGGCGCCATCATGCTCTTCTTCGACCAGAACCTGGGCACCGCCTTCTACGACCCGAGCCGCGGCGGCGACCCCATCCTCTGGCAACACCTCTTCTGGTTCTTCGGGCATCCGGAAGTCTACGTGGTGCTGCTGCCCGCCCTGGGGGTCACCGCGGAAATCATCCCCGTCTTCGCGCGCAAGAAGTTCTTTGCCTACAAGACGGTGCTCTACACCGTCTTCGCGACGGGCGTGCTCTCCTTCACCGTCTGGGCCCACCACCAGTTCATCGCGGGCATCGACCCCCGCATGGCCAACATCTTCACGGTGACCACGTTGCTCATCTCCGTACCCATCGCGGAGATGTGCTTCGTGTACATCGCCACGCTATGGGGCGGCTCCATCACGCTCAGCACGCCGATGCTCTGGGCCCTGGCCTTCGTCGCCGAGTTCCTGATCGGCGGCGTGACGGGCATCTTCCTGGGGGCCAGCGGCGCGGACATCTACATGCACGACACCTACTTCGTGCTCGCCCACTTCCACTACACCTTCTATCCCATTGCCATCGTCGGGACCTTTGCGGGCTTTACCTTCTGGTTCCCCAAGATGTTCGGCCGGATGATGGACGACCGCCTGGGCAAGATCCATTTCTGGGGCTCCATCATCCCCTTCAACTGCATCTTCATCCCGCTCTTCGTACTGGGGATGGCGGGCCAGCACCGGCGCATCTTCGACTTCAACGCCTATCCGGACCTCGCGCTTCCCTGGATGCAGCACACGCGGGAGTTCGTGACCATCGCACTGCTCGTGATGCTCGCCTTCCAGCTGGTGTTCTTCTACAACGTCTGGAAGAGCCTGCGGAAGGGTGAGAAGGCGTCCAAGAACCCCTGGAAGTCCAACACCCTGGAGTGGACCACCGAGTCGCCGCCGGGCCACGGAAACTGGGCGGAGCTGCCCACCGTCTACCGCGGCCCCTACGAGTACAGCGTGCCGGACCGCGAAGAGGACTACTGGCCGCAGAACCAGCCCAGCTGAGCTCAGGAGATTTCCATGAGTGCGACGCCCATCGCCACCACCCGCAGCAGCGCCGGCATGCCCACTGGCCTGCTGGCCGTCTGGTGGGTCATCGCTTCGGAGATCGTGATCTTCGGAGGCCTGCTGGCCTCCTACATCATGCACCGCCTGGCCCACGACGCCTGGTCCGCGCACGCCGCCAACACCAATACCTGGATCGGCGCCTTCAACACCCTGGTGCTGCTCTCCTCCAGCCTGGCCGCGGTGCTGGGTCACAAAGCCGCCGAAGAGGGAGACGGGGCCAAGGCGGCCCGCCAGCTCTGGTACACCTTCGCGGGCGGAGCCACCTTCCTGGTCGTAAAGGGCTTCGAGTGGGCGATGGAGATCTCTCATGGCTACACGATCAGCGCCAACACCTTCTGGTCCTTCTACTACACAGCGGCGGGCTTGCACGCCACCCACGTACTGGCCGGCATCATCATCATGGCCGTCGTCGCCCGCAAGGCGGCTCGCAACGTCGATCTCCACCACGTCGAGTTGATCGGCGTCTACTGGCACTTCGTCGACGTGGTCTGGATCTTCCTCTTTCCCCTTCTCTACATCGCGAAGTAGGTAGTCATGTCCGACGCGCACGAATCCCATCACGGCAACTACTGGAAGATCTGGGCCTGGCTCTGCGCTTTGCTGGTCGTCAGCGTGGCGGGCCCCTTCCTCGAGATCCAAGCGGTCACCCTGATCACCGCCTTCGGAATCGCCGTCGTCAAGGCCTACCTGGTGGCCGTGCACTTCATGCACATCAACGTCGCGAAGCGCTATATCGTCTATCTCGCCTCGACCACGTTGATATTTATGCTGCTCTTCTTTGCCGCCGTGGCACCGGACGTGATGCAGGAGGACGGCTCCAATTGGACGAAGCCCGCCTGGATCGCAGAGGCCCAGACGCCCCCAACAGTCCACGGCGGTGCAAATCCCCACTAGACGACCTGGCTCCGCGAGAATCCGAACTCCATGACCGACCTGGAACAAGGCCAGAGCCCGCTGCCGATGGCCGCGCAGCGTCGCGGCGATCGAGCCGTGGACAGCCGAGTGCTGGGCATGCTGATCTTTGTGGCCAGCGAGACCATGTTCTTCGCGGGCCTGGTCAGCGGCTTCACGATCGTGAAATCCGGGGCCATGGTCTGGCCGCCCCCCGGCCAGCCCCGCCTTCCCATCGAGGAGACCGCCTTCAACACCGCGGCCCTGCTGGCCAGCGGAGTGCTGCTCTTCCTGGCGCGCCGGGCCTTCAGTCGCGATCGAACGCGCTGCTCGCAGCTGCTGATCGCTGCGATCGGCCTGGGCGCCTTCTTCGTCATCTTCCAGGGAGTCGAGTGGCTGCAGCTCATCCACTTCGGGCTGACACTCACCTCGAGCACCTTGGGGAGCTTCTTCTACCTCATCGTGGGCATCCACGCGCTGCACGCCGTGATCGCGATCGCCTTGATGCTGCGAATCTGGCTGCGCATGCGGCGCGGCTGGCTCGCCGAGGGTCAGTTCGCGGCCGTGGCAGTTTTCTGGTATTTCGTCGTGGGTCTGTGGCCGATCCTGTACCTTCGGGTCTACCTCTAGCCGGAGTTCTCATGTCCGTGCGCAGCCTGAGCTCGAGCCCGCACCTCGCACCCCTGATCGTGGGGCTGCTGGTGCTGGTGCCGCGGCTGGCCACGGCCTGCTCGGTGTGCAGCGCGGGGCGCGACGAGGAAAACCGGATTGCCTTCATCATCACCACGGCCTTTATGACCCTGCTGCCCCTGCTGCTCATTGGCGGACTGGCGTTCTGGCTGTGGGGCCGCTTCCGGGCCCTCGACGAGCAGCACCCCGGTTCGCCTGCGGCGGCTGAATCCGTCACCGAAGCCTGAGCGGCGGGCTCCCGCGAGCCTCCCAAACCCCGCGGCGGATTCAGCGGCCGAGGATGACGCGACACAGCCGCGCCAGTTCCTCGACCTCTCCGGCCGCCCGGCCGTACTCCTCCGGGCGGGCAGACCCGAGAAGGGACAGAACCTCATCGGCCGCGGCCGAGAGGCCGGCGGCCTCCGAGTCGCAGGCGCGCTCCAACGCTCCCGCCAGATCGGCTGCCCGAGCCACCCGCAACGCCGCCGCTGCGTCGCCCAGCGCCCGCTTGAACTCCCCGTGCACCGACATTGCCGCTAGCGCTTCCCCTCGATGAGCGCGGACGTACTCGCCCCGCGCACCACGCGTAGGCGGGCCACGCGACCCCCCCAGCCCTCGACCTCCTCTCGGCCCACGATCTCCTCGAGCTTCCAGTCTCCGCCCTTCGCCAGGACATCCGGCTGCAGCGCCCGGATCAGTCGCAGCGGCGTGCGCTCTCCGAAGAGCACCACCGCATCCACGCAGGCCAGGGAGGCGAGGACCTCGGCGCGACGCATCTCGGGGACCAGCGGACGCGTCGGCCCCTTGAGGTGCCGAACCGAGGCATCCCGGTTCAGCGCCACGATCAAGCGGTCGCCGAGCGAGCGGGCCTCTTCGAGACTGCGGGTGTGGCCCACGTGGAGCAGGTCGAAGCAGCCGTTGGTAAAGACCAGCTTCTCGCCGCGCCGCCTGCACGCGCGCGCGAAAGCCGCGGCCGCCACCCGGCTCAGGATCTTGTCCCTGGCGCGCCTGGGCGCGGCGGCTCTCACGGCTCGGAGTTCCCAGAACGCGAGGCCGGCGGTTCGAGTTCCGGCTCCGAGCCCCCTCGCAGTAGTGCGCCCAGGACACCGAGGCCGCGCTGCACCACCTCGGGTATGGCGCTGATCATGTCGCCTGGCGGTCCCTGGGTGATCGACCGCAGAGGCAACACGCGCGCAACCGGCTCATCCCAGGGACCCTTCAGTTGGAAATAGGCGGCCATCAGGTTCTGGTTCTGCCCCATCAAGACCCAGTTCAGGATGGGGATCCCTCCCAGTGCCTGGTCGAGCTGTCGGAACAGGAAGATCGCGACCTCCGCGTCCATGAAGTGGGGCTCTTGGGACAACTCGACCCGGCCGGCAGCAAAGAGACGCAGATCGGGGCCGTCCAGTTCGAAGGCCTCCGCGGACGCCCAGCCCTCCTCGAAGCGCAAAGTGGTCTCCCAGCGGTCGTAGCGAAGCGATCCTGGGCTGCGGACAGCATCGAAGGTCTGGCTCGCGAGCGCCAGCGCCACGAGGGGCGGCAGCGACTGGTCGAGCACCCCCTCCCGCGCCCGCAGGGACATCTCGCCCTCCAGGCCGGCGAAAAGCGGGCGCTCCGCGAAGACCGTGCCGTGGAGAGATCCCGTGACGTCGAGAGTTCCCCGGTCACTGTTGGGATCGAGGCCCGTGAGCAGGAGCAGGCTCTCGGTGTCGCCACCCGCCAACTCGAGTTCCACTTCACAGGGCAACTCGTCGCCGCTAGGGAGGTCGAAGCGTGCACGCCCCGACAGTTCTCCTCGGGGCTGCAGGTCGATCTCCACCTCGTCGAGCCGGAGTTCAGCCCCGCGCAATACGAAAGCGCCGTGTGCCTCGTGCTGCTTCCAGGACGGTGCGGAGACGGGGCCCATCTCGAAGCGCCCCTGGGCCCAGACACCCTCCACGGGTTTGACCGCGAACGAATCGGCAACATCCCGGGGTGCGTCCACTTCGACGTGCACTTGGAGCGCGCGCGGCCCGCTGTGCTGCAGCGTGGCGCTTCCCTGCACTTGCATCCCCCCCCAGCGGCCGGCGAGGATCTGCAGCTCGCTGACCCCGTGCGCAAGCTTCAGCGACGCCTTTACGTCGTCCAGCGGGCGGAAGAGCGCGGGGTGGTCGAGGAAGTCCAGCTCCAGAACCACTTCGAAATCCTCGACTACCTCGCCCCGCAAGCCCAGCGTCTCGCCGAGCAGTTCCGCACCGGGGATCGGAACCGCTCCCGCACGAAATGGTCTCCCAGAGGGGCGTTCCGCGAAGAGATGGGAGACGCCCGTTAGCCGAAGGTCGAGTTCGGGGAGCAGTTCCCCATCGAGCAAGGCACGCTCGGTCTGCAACCCGACCTCGTGGTCGCTCCACACGAAGCGCCCGGCGAGCCCGTGTACGCGGCGCGCATCCGGCAGCATCAGCGCCAGGTCCTCGAGATCAACGCTCACCCGAAAGCCCGTGGGCGGAGACTCCAGCCCACCGGCCAGTAGCTGTCCCCAAGTCCCTATCGAGGTGCGAAGCCGAGCCTCTAGGCGACGAATCCTTCCCTCCTCGACCTTCTCCGAAAATCCCGCGAGCGCGCTCCCCCAAGCCTTCGGAATCCCAAACGCCGGAACTCGGAGAGCGGAGAGATCGACATCCGCCAGGGTCAGCGAGACACCGAGCGCCGAGTCAGCGCTCATCGGGCGCCGGGAAGCTGCATCGACACGCAGTTCCATTGCTTCGCCCTGGAGTTCAGCGGAAGTCGTCCACAAACCTTCCG
>JABSQX010000143.1 GCA_013215615.1 Myxococcales bacterium
CGCTTCTTCCGGATCCCGACCGGGGAGTGCCGACCTTTGGTCCTCGTGCCCCCGACGACGCTTCCGGGCACGATCGGAGGCGGCCAGATCGGGGGCGCAGGCATCTCCACCGGAAGCGGGGGCAGCGTCACGATCAGCATCGCGCCCGACCGGCTACTGCCGGAAATCCAGGAGGGCCCAACGATTCAACGCCCCGGGGGCAGCGTCACGATCACCGCCGTGCCGACCCGGCCGCTGCTGGCAATCCCGGGAGGCTCGGAGAACGAGCGCCTGGGCGGAACCAACGTCTTCCAGAGCTTCCCGTCGTTAACGCTCACCGCCAGCGAACCCCCCCGGGCGCTTCCGGTCAGCGAGGGCATCGCACGCTTCGACGGCGGCCCGCGTACGCCCATCGGGAGCGACCTGAGCCTCGAAGCGCTCGGCATCACCGCACCGAGCGGTGCGACGATCCAGTTCGAGAACGGCGTGCTCACCGTCACCACCGAGGGCGACTTGCTCGTCGAGGGCCCCTTCCCCGAAATCGAGGGCCTGGAGGAACTCAACCTGGTGGCGGGCGGCACGTTCGAGACCACGGGAGGCATCGAGGGCGCGTGGGTTCTCTCGGGGAATACAGTAAACGGAAACAGCGGCGTCCTCGTTTCCACCCCCGGGGCGGATCGCATCGATCCGATCCAAGGCGAACTCGTCCTGCCCACCGGCCCAATCCAGCCGATCGTCATCGGCCCCTTTTGCGATGCACTTCGCGAAATCTTCCCCTCCGAGAGGCGCGAGATCGGGCACTTCGCACTGTCCGCGGCCGTGGTCGAGGAGGTGCGTGTCGAGGTCGAGCCCCGCAAGCGGCAGCCGCGCGTGGATCCGCTCCGAAACAAGAAGGTGCGCGTCGCCATCATGGGCTCCGAGGATCTCGACGTCCGGGACATCGTCGTCCACTCGTTGCGACTCGGCCCCGACGGCGCAGAGCCCTCGGGCCGCCGCCGCGCCCGCATCAAGGACCTCGACCGCGACGGCTACCGCGACCTGCTGGTGCGCTTCCGCGCCGGCGAAACGGGGCTCAGCGTCGGCGACACCACGCTCTGCCTGAGTGGCGACAGCGCCACGGGCGCCGCGATCCGCGGCTGCGATGCCGTGAAGGTCCGATCCCGCGAAGGCCGCAGGGGGCGCGGCCGCGGAAGAGGCCGAGGCCGCCACGGCCACGACGACTAGGGTCGGGCCCCAGGCGCCCCCAAGCCCCGATCAGCCGTCGCCGATACTCGAGGTGACTAGCTGTGGCGTCCGCGAAGCGCGACGCCCACGAGCCCCATGCCCAGGAGCAGCAAGGTGCTTGGCTCCGGGATGACGCTCGTCACGGTGGCGGAGATTCCGAGGAAATGGCCGTCGCCGCTCGCGTCACGGGCTGTGGGCAGGGCGTCGTACTGGCTCGCCGTGACCAATCCAGTCGCACCACCCGCCTCGTCCAGCCCGAGTAGCAGGCCAGCCTCGTCCGACCAACTGTAGTCCCGGGACGCAAAAACCACGCTGAAGCTCAGGTCGGTCGTCCCCTCGAGGCCCGTCAGTGTCTTCGTTCCCGTCTGCGAGAATGCGGCCGGACAGGAATCGGACGACGACGAGCCGCACCCACCGTAATACCCCAAGGCAATCATGGCCCCAGCCGCGTCGAACTCGGGAGCGGCAGCGGCTCCGGCGCCGTTCAAGTTCATCTGAACGCTGACCGGCCCCACGAAGCCCGACGCATATCCCGAAAAGGAGTCATCGATGGTCTGGACCACGCCGGAAAACAGACTGTCGATCGCGACGTCGTAGGTGGTACCCGGGTTGGCGGTGATGCGGAACGAAACGTCGAACTCGTGGTCCACGTCGATCTGGATCAACCCGAAACTCGAGTCCGTCCAGTGGTTCGCCGCGTAGCGCACTCGCGCGTTCTCACTGGCGCTGACCGCATCGGCAACGGTGCCTCCGCTATCGAGGACCTGAGTCGAACTCGCGATCGCGTTGGAAAAGTTCGTGGCGTTGGCGGTGTTCCCACCACCGGCGCTTATCGCAACATTCGAGATCGTGAGCGCGGCAGCCGGCCAGGCTGCAAGCATCAGCCCTGTAGCAAAAACAACGCGTCCGAGACTCATTGGGTTCAGCACAGCAGCACCTTTCCTCGGGGCCCCGCATCCTGCGCGCAGCCCGGCTATTCAAAGTCAAGGCAGAACAAAGCAATTTCCGCACCAATCTAAAGCGCCCCGAGAAGGCCCCCAAGGCCTATCTGACTCACAGATCACCAAAAGATGGGAACGCCCGTTCCCATTCCAGGGGCCGGAGAGGAAAGACTTTTCCGCCACCCGCGGGGCGAGAACGATGGCGCCTACGCGCAGATTCGCGCCCGAGCGGGGAGCACCCGCCCGGGTCGGCGGCGGTGCCCCCCTACGGGAGACCCAGCGCCTCGGCGACCACCGGGTGGACGACTCGGCCCGCCTCGACGTTCAGCCCGCCGGCAAGGAGGGGATCGGCAGCGAGCGCCCGCTCGGCACCGAGCCCCGCCAGCCGCTCCACGTAGGGGAGCGTGGCGTGGCAGAGCGCGAACGTGGAGGTTCGCGGTACGGCTCCCGGCATGTTGGTCACGCAGTAGTGGACGACCCCCTCGTGGACGAAGGTGGGATCATCGTGCGTAGTCGGCTGGCTGGTCTCGAAACAGCCCCCCTGGTCGATCGCGATGTCGACGAGTACCGAGCCCGGCTTCATTGCGCGCACCATTTCCTCGGACACCAGCTTGGGGGCCGCCGCCCCCGCCACCAGCACCGAGCCCACCACGAGGTCCGCCGCGCAGACGAGTTCCCGAATCACGGCTTCGCTGGAGAACGCGGTGCGCACCCGGTTGCCGAAACGCGCAGCGAGTTCTCGCAGCCGGGGCAACGAGAGATCCACGAGGGTGACGTCGGCTCCCAGGCCGATCGCCATCTCGGCAGCTTGGCTGCCCGCGACGCCGCCTCCCAGGATTACCACGGAGGCGGCCTCGACCCCGGGGACACCACCGAGCAGTACCCCCATCCCGCCGTTGCTGCGCTGCAGGCAAGTCGCGCCGACCTGGATCGACATGCGGCCCGCCACCTCGCTCATGGGCGTGAGTAACGGCAGCGATCCGTCCGCCGCCCTCACCGTCTCGTACGCGATGGCGCGGGCGCCGGATGCCGCGAGTGCCCGGGCCTGGGCGGGGTCTGCGGCCAAGTGGAGAAAGGTGAAGAGCGTCTGGCCCGCGCACAGGCGCGCGCATTCCTCGAGTTGGGGCTCCTTGACCTTCACGATGAGTTCCGCGTCCCGAAACACGTCCTCAGCGCCCGGCACGACCTTGGCGCCGGCAGCCGCGTAGGCTTCGTCCGAAAGGCCGATCCCGAGTCCCGCGGCACGTTCCACGAGCACCTCGTGCCCCCGCGCACAGAGTTCCCGGACCCCTGCGGGCACGATCCCGACTCGGTCTTCGTGGACCTTGATCTCCTTGGGCACCCCGATCCGCATGGCTGTCGCTGCCTCCTGCTCGCTCCTAGTAGAGGATATCGGCGCGCGGGAGGCGTTTCCTTGCATATTTCGGTCTATATAGTTGAATCTTCCGATGTTAGTTGCGCTTAAACTATATATCACGCAATATTATGTCTTCATGACGCTCGACGAAACAGATCGCGCCATCCTCAACCGCCTCCAGCAAGAAGCCCGCATCTCCAACGTGCAACTCGCGGAGTGCGTCCATCTGTCCGAATCCGCCTGTCTTCGACGCGTGCGGGCCCTCGAGGAAGCCGGATTCATCGCGGGCTACGCGGCCTTGGTGGACGCCGAGCGCGTCGGGCTCTCGGTAAACGTCTTCGTGCAGGTGGCACTCACCCACCAGGACCAGGCGGACCTCGATGCCTTCGAAGAAGCCGTGCAGGGCATCCCGGAGGTCATGGAGTGCTACCTGATGACCGGCGAGTTCGACTACCTGCTGCGCGTGATCGTCTCCGATCCCGCGGACTACGAGCGCATCCACCGCCACCATCTCACGCGACTGCCCGCGGTATCGCGCGTGCAGTCGAGTTTCGCGTTGCGCACCGTCCGCAAGACCACCGTACTGCCACTGCGGTGACACCGCGGCGTGCTCTGTGCGATGATGCTTTCGCGCCCCCAGACGACCAAGATCGTGACAAGCACCCGAGCCGCCGAGAACCCGCCCGCGCTGCTGACTCGCATCCTCGAGGCGCAGCGCCGGGACGCCCCCCTGGTCGCCTGGGCGGTGGTCGTGGGCGCCCTGGCGGGTGGGGTGGGAGGCGCCTTCCGGGCCAGCGTGCGGGCCGCTCGCGGGGGCGTCGTCGAAGTGGCGTCGCTCGCCGAAGGGCTCCCGCTGCCGAGTTGGGTACTGCCCGCGCTGCTCGGGGCTGCAGCCGTGACGCTCGCCGTCTGGTGCGTACGCCGTTTCGCCCCCGAGGCTGGAGGCAGCGGCGTGCAGGAGATCGAGGGCGCGCTGGACGGCGTGCGCACGCTGCGCTGGCGGCGTGTGCTGCCCGTGAAGTTCGGCGCGGGCCTGCTCGCGCTGGGCTCCGGCCTGGCACTTGGACGCGAAGGGCCCATCATCCAGCTCGGCGGTGCACTGGGCCAGGCGCTCTGCGAGCGCTTCCGCCTCGACCCCGAAAAGATCCACGTACTGGTGGCAGCGGGCAGTGGCGCCGGGCTGGCGGCGGCCTTCAGCGCTCCGCTGGCGGGGATGCTCTTCGTCATCGAAGAGATGCGCCCCCAGTTCCACTACAACGTGGTCTCCGTACAGGCGGTATTGATCGCCTGCGCGGTCGCGGACTTGGTGGTTCGCCTGATGCTGGGGGACGGCGTGGCGCTGCCCATCGCGGTCTTCGCGTCGCCCGAGAACGCCGCTCTCTGGACCTTCCCGGTCTTCGGGGTACTGATCGGCGCGGTCGGCTACGTGTTCAACACCAGTCTCCTCCAGGGCGTCGACCGCACGGCCCACCTCGGGGAGCGCGCTCGCCTGTTCTTCGCAGCCGGCATGGGCGCGGCGGTAGGCATTCTCAGCGTAGAGATCCCGAACCTCGCCGGCGGCGGCGATGCCATGATCGGCAGGATGATGGCCGGCAATCTCCCGGCGCTCGTGCTGCTGGCACTCTTCGCCGCCCGCTTCGCGATCACCATTGCGAGCTATTCGACCGGCGCTCCCGGGGGCATCTTCTCCCCCATGTTGGCGCTGGGCACCTGCTTCGGGCTGTGTTTCGGGCACTTCGCGCACGAACTGCTGCCCGCTCTGATCCCCCACCCCGAAGTCTTCGCGGTGGCCGCCATGGGTGCCCTGTTCGCTGCCACGGTGCGGGCGCCCATCACCGGAATCGTGCTGGCCGTGGAACTCACGGGCAGCTACGAGCAGCTGCTGCCCTTGATCCTCACTTGCGTGCCCGCCACCCTGGTCGCCCACGGCCTGGGGGGCACCCCCATCTACACCGCGCTACTCGAGCGCACGCTCGCCCGCGAGGCGCGAACAGCGCCGGAGCCGCCGCCCGAATCCGGCGGGCCGGGCGCTGGGGGCGCTCCCACGCCCGAAATCCGGGGCACGCTCTTCTTCTACACGAAGGCCGACTGCCCGCTCTGCGATCACGGCCGAAGCGTGGCGGAGAAGCTCGCGCGCCGCTTCTCCCTCGAGATCACCCAGATCGACATCGAGGGCGACCCTGAGCTACAGGCGCGCCACGCCGAGCGCGTCCCGGTACTCGCGCTCGACGAACGGGAACTCGGTTGGGGCCGGCTCTCCGAAGGCGCGCTCACGCGCGAACTGCTTTCGATCGGCCCCGGGGCGAAGCCCTGAACGCCCTGCCCTACATCGCCTTGTTCCTGCTCGCGGCAGGACTCCGTTTCGCGTACCTCCACGACTGGCAGTCGACGCCCTTCGCGACGGTGCTGCTCGGCGACGGCCGGGAGTACGACCTGTGGGCGCAGCGGATTGCGGCCGGCGACTGGTGGGGACCCCTGCCCTTCTACCAGGCACCCCTCTACCCCTACTTCCTGGCATCGTTGCGGCGGCTCTTCGACGCCGGACCGGAGGGTGTACGCGTCGTACAGGCCCTGATTGGAGCCGCGTCCTGCGTGTGGATCGCGCGAGCGGGACGCAGCTGGTTCGATGCCCGCATCGGCTGGGTCGCAGGCCTGCTCTTCGCCCTCTATGCCCCGGCCATCTACTTCGACGGCCTGGTCCAGAAGGCCGCACTGGCCGGGGGGTTGGCGGCGCTGCTGATCTTCTGGCTCGGCGAACTGCGCCGCGAGGTCACGCCGGCCCGGGCACTGGCCGCCGGCGCCACCCTGGGTGCCTTCGCGCTCACCCGCGAGAACGCGCTCGTTCTGCTGCCGGTCGTCGGGCTCTGGCTCTGGGTCGGGGACGGAAACCGACACGGGCCCCGCCCGCTGACGGCGCTCGCGGCGCTGCTGGTGGGCGCCGCCCTGCTGCTCGTACCGGTGGGCTTGTGGAATCTCTCCCTGGGAGGCGGCTTCCAGCCCACCACCACCCAGCTCGGCACCAATTTCTACATCGGCAACGGGGCCGCAGCGAATGGCACCTACGTACCCCTGCGAGCCCACCGGGGTGGGGTGCGTTACGAGCGGACCGACGCAACTGAGATCGCGGAGACACACCGCGGCCGTCGTCTCGACCCCTCGGAGGTCTCCAGCTACTGGCTGGAACGCGCGGTGGCCGACATCCGCGCCGATCCGGGCGGGTGGCTGTCGCTGCTCGCCCGCAAGACGCTGATGGTGTGGCATGCGCGCGAGTGGCAGGACACCGAGAGCATCGAGGTCTACCGCGAGCATTCCCGGCTCCTGGACGCGCTGGCATGGCTCATGCACTTCGGCGTGCTGGTCCCGCTTGCGGTTCTGGGGTTGTGGGCCTCACGACGCGACGCCCGGCGGCTGTGGGTCCTCTACGCGGTCATCGGCTCCATGGCGGCCTCGGTGGCGCTCTTCTACGTGGTGGCCCGCTATCGCCATCCCTTGGCTCCCCTTCTCGTACTGTTCTCCGCGGTGGGGCTCGTGCACCTCTGGGACAGTGCACGCGCCCGGGCCTGGCCGCGGCTGCTGGGAGCCGTCGCGATCACCACCGCGGCTGCCGTGATCTGCAACTGGCCGCTCCCGCAGGGCCGGGATCCGCGCATCGTCAACTATCACAACCTGGGGCGCGAACTCGCCGAGCTGACCCGCTTCGAAGAGGCCCGCAGCGCCTACCGGCGGGCGCTGGCGCTGGAACCGGACTTCGGGCTCGCCCACTACGGCGTCGGAGAATCCTTCCTCCTCGAGGGGGAGTCCGCGCAGGCGCTCCCGCACCTGCGAGAAGCCCGACGCCTGCAACCCCAGGACGCGAGGACTGCCACCTCGCTGGGGATCGCGCGGCTCTCCCTCGGCGAACGCGAGGCGGCCGAGCGGCTCTTCGGGCTGGCGCTGCGCCTGGATCCGGGCCTGGCCGCGGCCCACAACGGCCTCGCGGCGGTGCGGGCCGAAGAGGGGCGTTTCGAAGAGGCCGCGGGGCACGTCGAGCGGGCCATCGCCCTCACGCCCGAGGACGCAGAGCTCCACGTCAACCTCGCGCAGCTCCGCCGGGACCTCGGTGACCAGGCGGCCGCCCGGCGCGCCGTCACCCAGGCGCTCTCCCTCGACCCCGCACACCGCGGTGCCCAGCGGCTCCGCGCTGCGCTACAGCGCGGCCGTCCCACCGCGCGTCCCGCCGTCCCCAGGCGCTAGCGGGGACCGATCAGCCTCCCAGCGGGTCCGCCGAGTTTTGGGCGATGGCGGCATCTGCGGGGCTCAGGGTACGCAGGAAGGCCACCAGGGCGGCCACCTCGGGCGGGCTCAGGTTCTTCCCGTAGGCGGGCATGTTCCCGCCTCCCTGGAGGACCTGGCGGATCAGCTGGTCCTCGGTGAGGCGTGTCGCCACATCCCCGAGATCCGGACCGCGTTTGCCACCGCTGCCGTCCAGGGCATGACAGTTGCGACACTGCTTGGCCTGCAGCACGGCGGCACCCCGCAGTTCCAGGGGCGAGCGTCCCTCCACCATTTCGACCGGCACGGCAACGCTCTTCCAGGCGTCCATGTGGGGCGACCAATCCGAGGAGAGCCCCAGCACCGCCAGCGTCATCACCGTCGTCATCACCAGCACCACCCCCGCCACCGCCACCGGCCGGTCCGCGGGGTGCTTGGCGCCGGAACGGGACACGAAGGGGATCGCGAAGAGCGCCAACACCACCACCGGCATCACGTAGACGATGAGAAAGGTCTCCATGTAGGGGGGCAGCAGCGCGAAGACCGAGAAGAGCGCCAGGAAGTAGAAATCCGGTCGGGGCACCGTGTCGATGAGAGTCGGGTCGGGTGGGCCATTGGGGAGCTTGGGGCCGAAGATGGCCGCGCAGGCCAGGATCGAGCCGATTACGACCGCGCTGAAGAGCAGATCCTTGTGGATCGCGTTGGGGAAGAAAGGCTCACCTGTGCGCTCGATGAGTTCCGCGTACTCCGCGTCATAGGTTTCCGGGTCCACCCCGCGCCCCCGGGTGGGGAACTCGTTGATGCCGTTGTGGAGCACCATTCGCAGGTGCAGGACCACCAGCGTGATGACCAGGCCGGGAAGTACGAAGACGTGGAGCGAGAAGAAGCGCGTGAGCGTCTCGGCAGCAAGGATCGGGCCGCCCAGTACCAGGCTCGTCAGCGACTCACCGAGCAGCGGGATGCGCCCCATGATGGAGACCCCGATCCCGAGCCCCCAGTAGGCGTTCTGGTCGAAGCGCAGCACCTGGCCCGTGAACGCCAATCCCAGCGTGCAGAGGAACAACAGGCAGCCACACAGCCAGGTGAGTTCCCGGGGATACTTGTAGGCGCCGAAGAGGAAGACCTGGATCATGTGCAGCGTCATCAGCGCCACCATGAAGTTCGAGCCCCAGTAGTGGAGCCCCCGCAGGTACCAGCCGAACGGCTGCTCGAAGTCGAGGTGCTGGAGGCTCTCCCACGCCTGGTCGGCGCTCGGCACGTAGACGAGGGCGAGGCAGATGCCCGTTGCAATCTGCATCACCAGGCACACCAAGGTGGCGCTGCCGAAGACGTACCACCAACTCGAAGCGTTGCTGGGCACCAGGTGGCCCGCGCTGCCCTCGAAGAGCGGACGCAGGCCGAGCCGCTGCTCCAGCCAATCCCCCGCTGCTCTCAGTCTCGAACTCCCCACGACCGCCTCAGACCGTCTGCGACAAGGTGGGTACGCGCCCGCCGCGCACCCAGAGGGAGCCCTGGCTCACCTTGTACTCGTATTCGAAGAGCCCGCGCGGCGGCGGCCCCGAGGCCACCCGGCCGTCCTCGTAGTAGACACCCCCGTGACACGGGCACATGAACAGACCCGACTGCGGGAACCAGCGCACCGGGCAACCCAGGTGCGCGCAGTTGATCGCGAAGACCTGGAAGCGCTCGCCACCCACGCGGCGCACCCAGCAGGGGATGTCCGCGGTGGTGCCGTCCCAAGCGACCCGGAAGGGGTTGCGGTAGGTGGCGAGGCGGGTCTGGCGTTCCGGGAAGTCGCCGATGCTGCCCAAGGGGATCCAGGCCTGGTCGGCGCGTGTCTGGACGACCGCCGAGATCACGTAGCCGATCAAGGGCACCGCCACCAAGGCCGCCGCCAGGGCGTTGAGGCCCAGGCCCAGCTTGAAGAGAAAGCTCCTGCGCGTCACCGGCGGCAAGGCGGGCGGGGGCATCGGCTCCCGGGGCTCATCGGACATCAGGGCTCCTTCCCGACGAAGGGCGCCGCCTGAGAGAAGGGGCGTCCGGGAAATTCGACGCGGTGCGCGGCCATCCAAGTGACCACGTCCGCGATCTCCTCATCACTCATGGGCCGCCCCACGGCGTGCGCGTAGTAGGCGGGCATGCCGAGATCCGGGCGCCCCGCGACCACTGCAGTGCGCAGACCCTGGTCGCTCACCAGGGCCAGGAAGGAAGGCTCGAAGACCGAGCCGGCCTTCGGCGTTCCGCCGCCCTGCGCAGCATGGCACTTCGCGCAGAAGATCTGGAAGCTCGCGCGTCCCCGCGCGCGCGCGTACGCGAGGCCCGCATCGCCACCTCTCGTTCCGCGATAGGGTGGCAGCCGCCGCCCGGCGAAGCGCCCGGCCATGCCCCAACTCGCCTGCATGCCGGCGACCAGAGCGTCGATCTGCGCAGCGCGAAGCGTGCCGCCTTTCTCATCGAGAAAAGCGGGCATGGAGGTGCCAGGCACGCCGTCGGACACGATGCGCCGCAACTCGCGGGGTCCCGCATAGGCGAGGTAGAGGGGATCGCCGAGCAGGGGCGCGGGCCCCTGCCTGCCCCCCTCGCCGTGGCAACCCGTACAGTTCGCGGCGAAGAGGGTTTCGAAATCCATTACCGCATCGGGCCGCACGTAGCGGTCCGCGGGGTCGGGTTTGCCGGGCAGGGAGTCGCAAGCGGAGAGCACCACGACCGACACGGCCAGCAGCGCCCGAAAACGGGACCGACGCGTTTCCCGAGCGGCGCTCACGCGTCCTCCCCTCCACCGGCCTCGAGGCCCGCGCGAAGCGCCAAGGGCCAGGTCTGCATGGTCTGGCTGCGCTCGGCGCGCTCGATCACGACGCCCGCCGCGAGCCCGAAGGCGATCTGGGAGACGACGAACCAGCCCCACTGCACGTGCTGGGCCATTTCCGGGCTCAGCACCTCGAGGCTCGTCCAAGCCACGGCGGACCACAGGCAGGGAGCCACCACGCCCCCCCAGAGCGCCACGCGCCCGGGCAGCATGGGGAGCAAGGCGGCGTAGACGAGCCCCACCAGCAAGGAGAGGCTCGCATGGATGAAGAGCCCGATCCCGAGGTTGGCGACGTCGAAGGCCCGCAGCGCAGCCTCGCCGGCAGCCGGTGGAGCGACCAGGAGCGACGCCAGCAGGTTCACGGGGAACCAGATGCTGCCCTGGAATAGCCCCCCATAGGTCATGGCCACGAGTGCCATGGCGACGGCTCCCGCGGCGCCGCCGCGGAACCCCGAGGTGTAGGGGTGCATGTCCGCGGGCAGGCGGACGCGGTGCCCGCCCTCTCCCAGCTGCAGGTGGTCCACCGCGCCCACCCGCGCTTCCACGGGAAGCGCGCGTTTCTCGGGATCCTGCAGGGGCACGCGAACGTGCTGCTCGTGGGGAAGCACCTGGCGCCACCAGCCGTAGGCTCCCGCCATCGCGATGAGCGCGCCGACGCTGGAGACCAGCCAGTGCGTGACCAGACCCGCGAACACCATCGAGAGTCCCAGGGCGAAGAGCATGGGGGTTGCCGTGGGCGCCGGTAGGCGAATCCCCTGCCCCGGGTTCTGCGCCGGCGTCTCCGTAGCCTCGTGTCGCTGCTCTTCGTTCATGCGCTCCTCAACGCCCCAGTACGTAAACCACGGTGAGAACCGCCAGCCACACCGCATCCACGAAGTGCCAGTACCAGCCCACCAGCTCCACGCGTGGCGCGTGCTCGGAGTTCACCCGGCCCGTCAGCGCCAGGAGCGCAACGCTCGTCATCATGAGCACACCGAGCAGCACGTGGGCGGCGTGGAAGCCCACCAGCGAATAGAAGGTGGTGCCGAAGAGATTGGTGCGCAGGGTGAGCCCGTCGACGGTGATGAGACGCTGCCACTCCTGGGCCGTGAAACCCAGGAAGGCCACCCCCAGCGCAATGGTGAGCCCCCAGGCGACCAGGAAGCGCGCGATGTGGCCCGAGCCCAGCGACTTCAACGCCACGGCGATGGTGCCACTGCTCGAGAGCAGGCACACCGTGGCAAGCACAGGAAGGTCCAACACCTGGGCGGGTTGGGGGCCCGTGGCGCTCTTGCCGATGTAGAAGAGATACGCGACCAGGAAGATCGAGAAGAAGGCGCTTTCCGTGAAGATCAGGCAGGCCATCCCCACTCGGCCGCGATCTCCCGGCACGAAGCCGCCGGTCGCCGCAGTCGCGCTCATCGTCCCGTCTCCCGGAGCGCCTTCACTCGTGCCTCCAATCCGGGTCGTCCGGATGCTTGAGGTCCCAGAGTGGACGGCGGCTCTTCACCTCGGGCTCCTCGGCGAAGTTGTATTCGGGAGGCGGCGAGGAGGTCGACCACTCCAGCGTCCATGCGTTCCAGGGGTCGTCGCCCGCGGGCTCTCCGCGGCGCAGGGCGTGAAAGATCGCGCATACGAAAACCGCGATCCCGAGCGCCTGGAAGAGAACTCCCGTGGTGGTGATCTGGTTCCAGATCTCCCAGTTCCGGTCCGCGGAGTAGGTGTAGATTCGCCGCGGCATTCCCAGCAGACCCTGGGCGTGCATCGTGGTGAAGGTGAGTTGGAAGCCCACGACGAAAAGCCAGAAGTGCCAGCGGCCCAAACGCTCGCTCAACATGCGGCCCGTGACCTTTGGAAACCAGTAGTAGATCGCCGCAAAGATGGTGAAGACGAGACCACCGATCAGCACGTAGTGGAAGTGGGCGACCACGAAGTACGAGTCGGAGAGCTGCCAGTCGAAGGGGGCCGCGGCCAGCATGATGCCCGTGAGGCCCGCGATCAGGAACTGGAAGAGGAAGGCGGTGCAGAAGAGCATGGGCACGCGGAAGTGCAGCTTGCCGCCGTAGATGGTGCCGATCCAGTTGAAGATCTTGATGCCCGTGGGCACGCCCACCAGCATGGTGGCCACCACGAACCAACTCGTCACCCCCTTGCCGAGCCCCACCACGAACATGTGGTGGGCCCACACGCCCAGGCTCAGCAGACCGATCGCGCAGGTGGCGGCCACCATCACGGGGTAGCCGAAGATCACCTTGCGGGAGAAGACCGGGATGATCTCCGAAGCGTACGCGAAGCCCGGGATGATCAGGATATAGACCTCGGGATGGCCGAAGAACCAGAAGAAGTGCTGCCAGAGCACGGCATCTCCGCCGGCCTGGGTGTCGAAGAAGTGCGCGCCCAGGAAGCGGTCGAAGAGCAGCATCACCTGGGCGGCAGTGAGCGGCCCCATGGCCACCAGGATCAGCCAGGAGACCACCAACATCATCCAGACGAAGAGCGGCATCCGCCCGAGCGTCATGCCTCGGCAGCGCATGGTAAGGGTGGTGGCGATCATGTTGATGGCCGCCGAGATGCTCCCGAAGCCCGCGACCAGGATGCCCAGCACCCAGTAGTCCGTCGAATTGCCGCGCGAGAAGGCTTTGCCGGTGAGAGGCGAGTACGCGAACCAGCCCACGTCGGGTGCGGTGCCAGCGCCGTAGAGCCCATCCGCGCCCACGTAGCTGAAGTAGAAGAGCAGCGCCCCGAACAGGAACATCCAGAAGCCCCAGGCGTTGAGGCGGGGAAAGGCCATGTCCCGTGCGCCGATCATCAGCGGCAGCAGGTAGTTGGCGATACCGATCACGAGCGGCATGCCCACGAAGAAGACCATGCTGGTGCCGTGAACGGTGAAGAAGCGATTGAAGACCTCGGGGGAGAGCAGGTCGTTTCCCGCGTAGAAGAGCTGCATGCGCATCATGGAGGCCTGGGAGCCGCCCACCAACAAGAAGACGAGTCCCGACGCCACGTAGAGCACACCCAGGCGCTTGTGGTCCACCGTCGCCACCCAGCCATGCAGGCGGTCGGTCCATGAGATCGCGGGCGGCACCTCGACGCTCGCGTGCAAGGGGAGGTCTGCGCTGCTCATGGCTCGGCCCTCCCCCTACTTCAACGTGGCCAGGAAGCCGGCGACGAGGTTGATCTCGGCGTCCTGCAGCCCCATGGCGGGCATGTGGACACCGGGTTTGAAGTGATCCGGGCTCTGGATCCAGGCGTTCAGGTTGGCGGCGTCATTGCGAAGCGCCCCTGCGCCCAGCGTGGCTCGGCTCATCAGATGGGTGAGGTCCGGACCGACGCGACCGGCAGCCGGGGTTCCCCGCACCGTGTGGCAGCTCACGCAGGCGGTCCGCAGGAAGAGATCCCGCCCCTCGGCCACCGAGGCCTCGCTCACCGCCTGCCGCTGCTGGCCTCGCGCCCAGCGCTCGAAATCCTCCGGCGTGTGCACCACCACGCGCAGCAGCATGTTGGCGTGCTGGGTCCCGCAGTATTCCGCGCATTGCCCGACGTAAACCCCGGTTCGGGCGGGCTCGACCCAGACGTGGTTCTGCCGGCCGGGTACGACGTCCATCTTCCCCGCCAACTGGGGGATCCAGAAGCTGTGGATGACGTCCTGGGACTGCAGGTTCAGGAAGGTGGGTCGCGGCGATGCGGGATCGCTCACGGGCACGTGCAGTTCGTTGGCGGTCGTGATGCCGAGTTCCGGGTAGTGGAGTTCCCACCACCACTGGTGCCCCACGACGGTCACCGGCATCCAGTCGGGGGGGCGCGTCTCGAGTTGCAACTCGCCCACCACTCGAATACTCACCAGGCTGAGCAGGAAGACCGTGATCAGCGGAATCAGGGTCCAGGCGAGTTCCAGGGGATTGCTGCCGTACACCTGGGGCGGCTCGCGTCCATCATCGTCTCCGCGCAATCGGAAGCGAAGCAGCGCAAAGCACAGCAACCCCGCCACGAGGACGAAGATCACCCCGCAAACGGCGACCACCAGCCAAGCGTAGGCGTCGATGACCACCGCCGGTCGGGAGACGGGGGCAAAGATGCTGGGGGTGGAGATCGGCGCTTGCGCGGGTCCAGAAAGTGCCCCAGCAACCCGAGTGCAAAAAGCGAGGCCGACGAAGAGGAGCGAGGATTCTGCGAGCCGGAGGCGCGGCATCGACTTTCCCCTTCCTCCGGGAGCGGGACATTCCCGCGAAACGCGCGGAGCATAGTGCAAGCGGCCGTGTGGCTGCCCGGCTCCCTGCAACCCGCGAGTGGAAAACCTCGGCCCGGAGCATCCAACGAGCCGACTCGTATCGCTGGAAGTCGTGTGGCACCCTGCTCCCAATTCCTCGGAGTCCCCGTGCGCACGACGCTTCACCATGCTCTGCTTGCCGCCCTCGTGTCCCTCCTCTTCGCCCCGCCCGCCGTCGCGCAACTCGCGCAACTCGCGGAACTCGCCAAGACCACACCCGAGCAGCGGGCCGAATTCCAGACCGAATTTATGAACCGGAAGCTCGACCTTAGCTCTGAACAGCTCGAAAGCATTAAGAAAATCAATCTCGCGATGGCTACGGACGCCCAGCCGATCCTGGAGGGTGACGGCTCCATGTTCGGCAAAGCGATCAAGATTCGGAAGATCCAGGCCACCCGGGAGCGCAAACTGAAAGCGCTTCTCAGCAAGGAGCAGTTTCAGCGCTTCGAGGACGCCAAAGGAGAGCTGCAGAGTGCCATGCGCGAACGCTTCGGCTCCACCGCCGCCTCCGGCGATCCCTAGGCGACTCGTGTTTGGAAGCAGGCGGCGCCGCCGCAAGAAGCTCCGCGCACAGCCGCTCCCCGCGGAAGCCCGTGCCACCATCGAGCGCAACGTGCCCTTCGTGTCCGGCCTGCCTGCCTCGGACCGCGCTGAGTTGGAGGGCCTGGTGCAGGTCTTCCTGGACGAAAAGTGGTTCCAGGGCTGCGGGGGCCTCGAACTGGACGACGAGATGCGCCTGACCATCGCCGCCCAGGCCTGCGTGTTGCTGCTGCGCCTGGAGGTCGACGAGGTCTATCCGGGTCTCTCCAGCATTCTCATCTACCCCCACGCCTACGTGGCCCACACCCGCCGCCAGGGGCCCGGCGGAATCGTCATCGAGGGCCGTGAAGTTCGGCTCGGCGAGTCCTGGGACCGGGGCACACTGGTGCTCTCGTGGGACGACGTCCGCAAGGGTGCCGCGGACCTGCACGACGGCCACAACGTCGTCTACCACGAGTTTGCCCACCGCCTCGACCAGCAGGCCGGCGGCTCGGATGGGGCACCCGACCTCGGGGCCTCGACCCGCTATGTGGCGTGGGCCCGGGTACTGGGCGCCGAGTTCGAACACCTGCTGGCGGACTTGCAGCGACATCGGCACACCGTCATCGAAGCCTACGGGGCCACCAACCCGGCGGAGTTCTTTGCCGTGGTGACCGAGTGCTTCTTCGAAAAGCCCACTCGGCTCGAGAAGAAGCACCCGGAACTCTACGACCAGTTGAGAGCCTTCTACCGCCGGGATCCCGCTGCGCTAGAGCGCGGCGAGGACGAGCGTCTCGGATGAGGCATCGATGCGTGGGGACGGAGGCGCGGCCCGCCCCCGAAGCCCTACACTGCCCGCGATGAAAGCCAGCGTGAGCGGCTAGGACCAGCCTCCTCGGTCCACCCAGTGCGGCGCGGGACCCACCCGCTCCCCGATGCCCA
>JABSQX010000144.1 GCA_013215615.1 Myxococcales bacterium
GCTTCTTCGCCTACGAGTACGCGGGGGCGGTTCGCGACATCCATCTAAGGGATCCAGGGCCAGCGCCTCTTGACTCCTGGATGGGCCAGTCGGTGGGATCCTGGGATGGTGACACCCTCGTGATCGAGACGACCGGACAGAACGATCTGACCTGGTTCGATCGCGCGGGCAATTTCCACAGCGAGGACCTGCGGGTGGTGGAGCGCTTCACGCCCACCAGTTCCCACACCCTGGCCTACGAGGCGACGCTCGAGGATCCGAAGGTCTTCACCCGGCCTTGGAAGATCCGCATGACCCTCTACCGCCTGGTCGGGGACGATGCGCTGCTCCAGCGCTTCAATTGCATCGAGTTCGTCGAGGAACTCATCTACGGACACCTGCGCAAGGAGCCGCTCGATTGATGGGGATGGTCCGATGAACCGCGCTCTCGTCTTCCTCGCGCTGCTGACCGCGTTGCCGCTGCGGGTCGCGGCCGAGACGTGGGCGCTGCCCCGGATGTCCTACGGTGCCCCCGACCTGCAAGGCACCTGGACGAACGCCACCCTGACCGGACTCGAGAGGTTCGACGACGTTGATGCGCTGGTGCTCACGCCCGAGCAGGCGGGTCGCATCGAACGGGGGGCGTCCGATTTCCTGGATTCCATCGACGACGTTCCGGAGGGTGAACTCGAGGCCGGGGGCGACGTCGGCGGTTACAACACCTTCTGGATCGATCCCGGCAGTCGACTTGCGGTCGTGAACGGAGAGATCCGGAGTTCGATCATCGTCGATCCGGAAGACGGCGAACTCCCTTACAGCTGGCGGGGCTGGATGCGCTTGATCGGGCGCTTCTGGCAGCTGCGCAAGACCGATGACCCCGAGACGCGCCTGCTCGGAGAGCGCTGTCTCGTGGGCTTCGGCTCGACCGGGGGACCGCCGATGCTTCCGGTGCTCTACAACAACCACTACAAGATCGTGCAGTCGCCGGGCTTCGTGATGATCCTCGTCGAGATGAACCACGATGCTCGCATCATCCGGATCGACGCCGGGCACCTTCCGCCCCAGATCCGGCCCTGGCTGGGTGATTCCGTGGGTCGCTGGGAAGGGGACAGCCTGGTGGTGGAGACGACCAACTTCCACCCGGGGCAAAGCTTCCGGGCGTCGCTGCGCCACCAGATCTACATGTCCGACGATGCGATCGTCGTCGAGCGCTTTACGCGCACGGGTCCCGGGGAGATCCTCTACGAGTTCTCCGTCGAGGACCTCTCGACCTACACGCAGGTCTGGCGAGGCGAGTTGCCGTTACGCGCGGCCGAAGGACCCATCTACGAGTACGCGTGCCACGAGGGCAACTATTCGCTTGCCCACATCCTCGCGGGCGAGCGCGAAGACGACTGAAACGAGGTGAGGAGCTGAGCCGTGCGACCGATCCCCCGAAACTCGACGAGCGTCATCCTCGTGGCCCTGGTGGGCCTCCTCGCTCCGCTTTCGCTACGCGCCCACCACGCCTTCTTCGCCGAATTCGACTCCGATGCGCCGGTGCGACTCCAAGGTCGTGTTTCGAAGGTGGAGTGGATCAATCCACACGCGTGGATCCACCTCGAGGTGGTAGAGGCCGACGGTCAGACGGTCACCTGGATGGTCGAAGGCGGCACCCCCAACACGCTGCTGCGCAGGGGGTTCGACAAGAACACCCTCACCATCGGCACCGAGATCCTCGTACGCGGCTACCAGGCCAAGGACAAGAGTTGCAAACCCGCCTGCAAGGCGAACGGCCGCGATGTCACCTTCCCGGACGGGCGCAAGCTCTTCCTCGGCTCATCGGGGACGGGCGCACCACGCGACGGCGCGGACCCGCTCGAGAGGCACCGCTAGCGGGAAGCCTAGGAGAAGCCGATCCAGCGCCCCGCGGCAGCGACCGTGAACCAGAGCGTCAGCGAGATTGCGCCGAGGGCGCGAGCGCGCCAGACGTGCGACTCCGGGAGCCTCTCCGCGAGGCGATTGCGCACGCAGAAGGTGTAGACGAGCCCGAGCGCGAGCGCGCACATCTTCACCTGGAAGGCCGTGCTCGCTTGGCACTTGATTGCTTCCGAGAGGAAGAGCGGGATACCCGTGGCGAACATCAGCGCGAGGGCGGCGAGCAGCCAGGGCCGAAGCTGCGCGACGAGGTAGGCGGGAGACCGGTCCTTCAAGCCGAAGCCGAGAAGTCGCAGATCGACCAGCAGCAAGGCGCCGCCGAGCAGTGCCAGGCCCACGAGGTGCGCGGCCTCCACCACCGGAAACAGCCACGATGAGCCGCGGATCGCCTCTCCGATGGGAGTCTGCTCCAGCCAGTCGAAGACGTCGTAGAGGGTCATTCGAGCGGGCAGCCCGCGGCCCAGTTCACGAAGTCGGACTGGGGTTGGTGATCACAGTCGAACCAGTCATAGGCGATCATGCGGCCCATCACGATGACGAGTGCCCAGGCCGCCAGCGAGACCGCTCCCGCGACCCGAGCCCGCAGTGGCGGGCGCGCTGTCGTGTCCCAGCTGTCGGCGGTCCGGTTCAGGAAGCGGTGCAGCAGCAGGACGTTGATTCCTGAGATGAACAGCAGCAGCATCTTGATGCGGAAGAAGATGCTCAGGAAAGTGCGAACGGGGATCGCGTAGAAGAGCAGGGCGCCGCTCACCACTGCGACCGCGAAACCCGCGAAGGTCCAGGGCAGGATGCGTGAGGTCACCTCGGTGACGGGAGCCTCGCGAAGCGTTGCGCCGAGCAGCCGCAGGTCGATGAAGATGATGCTGCCGACGAAGAGCAGGAGCGACAGCACGTGGGCCGTCTCCACGAGGGGGTAGACGTAGAGTGACTCGTGGAGCGCGATGCTCCATGGTGTCTCGGCCAGCCACTCGCAGATGTCGAGCAACGACATCTAGACGCCCGATCGCCCGCCGAGGAGCGAGCGCGCCGCGCGAGCGCGGCCCATCACGGGCGATCCTCTTCCCGCGCCTCTTCCGCCGAGATGAGAAACTGGGCGTGGCATCCCCGGCACACGACGTAGAGCTGCCCGCCCGCGTCGAAGAGGGCATCGGCATCGCGGGCCTCGGCCGCGGCCATGGCGAGCCGACCCGCCGCGATGAGCGCCTGCGCGTAGGCGTTCCAGGCGGGTCCGCTCGTGCGACCGGGCAGCATGAGGAGGTTGCCCGACTCCGCGACCGTGGCGGCCTGGTTGCGGACGTTCTCCCAACCCTCCTCGGTGGTGGGGGCCAGGTCGGTCTCGCCCGCGGCGGTCACGATCGTCCCCGCCGACTCCCAGATCACGTCGCTGGCCGGATCGAGGATCCAGAGCATCGTCTGCTGGACGTTGGTCACCGGCCGAAACGGTGACGCCTCGGAGCGCGGGCCCAGCGGCTCCGGGCCGGCGGCGCATCCGAGCTGGAGCGAGAGAGCGATGATGCAGACCGGGAATCGGGCCACGCGGCCAATCATGGCGCAGCGCCGACCCCACCGCTCGATCGCGGACCACGGCTCCGGGGCACCCCCGAGGCCGAGCGTCCCCGCCTCCGAACGAGTTCGCAGTTCCGGGCCGATGCCAGGCGATGCGCCCGGCGCTCCGAAACAACTCGGTTCCGGAAAGGACTTCAGCTTTCTCGGGGCGCGATGCGGAAGAGCCAGATGTCCGGCGGCAATTCGTCCGGCGATCGGTTGGCCATGGCGGAATATTTGCGTGCAATGGAGTCGCGGTAGAGGGTGAGTTCCACCGGCAAGACGCGCACCGCTCTGGCCCTGTAGATCCTGCCATCGATCTTGAGACGTACGCGCGGATCCTCCACGACGTAGCTTGGCCACCTCTTGCTCGAACCGCTCTGTGCCGGAACGTAGAGCTCACCCCCGTGAACGAAACAGATGGTGGTGACGGAATGCGGGTCCTCGGGCCGTGTCTCCACGGCGATCGTGTTCTGGCTGTCGGTAAATCCCCAGTCATCGGGATAGGGAAATTCCTCGCCTACGAGCGTTCTGCCGGAGATCATCATGATCGGATCCGAGCGGAACAGCCAGGCGAGCGCGGCCAGCAGGACGGCGAGCGCCAGCGCGAGGCCCACCGCCTTGAAGGCCTGGACGACTCTTCTTCCAGCCACGCGGCCAGAATACTCGATGTGTTCCCGAGCCGCCGATTTTCTGGGCCCGGCCGCGTAAGTGACGCGTGCTGGCGGTGACGCGGCTGAAGATTCCACGCCGTCCCGTGCAGGGAGTGACTGCGGCGACCTCCCGCGTGTAAGCTCCGAGGAGGCGTCATGCCCGGCGGGAGGTGCTTTCATGATGCGACCCATCGACTACTCACAGCCCATCGAGTGCGACGTGGCGATCGTCGGTGCGGAAATGTCCGCAATGGTGGCCGGCGCGATTCTCGCGAAGCACGGCAGGCGCGTGGTGGTGGTGGACTCGCCACCGGTGACGGGTGGACGCGGTGGATCCGTTCCCTTTCGCGACTACTGGCTCGATTGCGGTCATCGCCTCGGCTACGACGTCACCGATCTGGAGATCGGCTGGATCCACGGGAGGGAAGCCTGCCGTGAGGCGGATGTCGAGGTGCGCATCAACGAGATGGATTCCCACCTGCGCGTCCACCTGATGCCCGAGTTTCCGCCCCGGGCGCCCGCGCCCACGGTCAACGGCGACTGGAGTCCCGAGGGCTTCGTGCCGCTGGCGCGGGACGTATTGGGAGTCCCCGAGGCGCTGTTGCCGGACTTTTCGAAGGTCTTGGAGCGCATCGCGGCGGCCACCGCCGCTGACCTCGACGAGACCGTCGAGGTGCCGCTCGGCGAGTGGGTGCAGGAGAACATCGACGCGCCCGAGATTCGCCGTGCCGTGCTCACCATGGCCAAGACCATCTACTGCCAGTATCCCGAGCGCGCCTCGGCGGGGCGCATCATGGGCTTCTTTTCCACGCGGCACGCAGGCGAGCACGTAGTGCACGGCTTCGCGGACGACGAAGAGGCCGGGGGCATGCAGGGAGCCGTCCTGCCCTTCGAGCGGGCGCTGCGCGAGCGCGGCGGCGAAATCATCCTGTCGCATCAGCCCATCGAGATCACTTTTGACGGACAGCGCGCCAGCGGCTTCGTCGCCATCAGCGACAACCACCTGGCACTGGAGGTACGGGCGCCGGTCACCGTGATCAGCTATCCGATCTGGAGCGCACTTCCCCTGCTCCCGCCCCAGCGCCGCGATCCCGGGCTCGTGTCCATCTCCCGGCGCCTCGAGGATCAGTGCACCGATGCAATCGGGCTGCAGATCGGGCTGTCGCGCCTGCCGCGCTTGCGCAGTACGGGCGAAGTGGAGACCCATCGCGGCTGGAATCGGCTCCTCGTAGGGCCCGACAGGCAGTTCCGGGGCGGCTTCCACATTCCGTCCATGAGTTCGCGTGCGATGGCGCCCGAGGGCAAGCACCTGCTCCACTGCCTGATCACGCGCTGGCTGCGGCGCGACGAGCGGATCGACTGGCCCGAGACGAAGGCAACGGCCGACGCGGCGCGCGCCTACCTGTCGACCTTCTACTCGGACATCGATGACTGCGTGGAGTGGGAGGCCCGCCAGTGGGTGCAGCGCCCGGCGATCATGGGCTGGTTCTGGGCGCCGGTACGGCGTCACGGCGTGGAGGTGCCGGGCTGTCCGGGCCTGTATCTCGCCAACTCGACGATCGAGAGCGATGCCGGGCCAGTGGATATCTCCGCCCGGGCGGGGCTCGACGCCGCGCGCGCGATCCTGGCCCAAGGCTGAGAAAGGCACGAGCGCCGCGAGCAGGCAGAAGGCCCACGTGGTTGCCGCTTTCGGGGAATCCACTCAGTGGATCCGCGCGGTGGATATGGAATCCGTGCCGCGTCAGGCACCCTCGAGGATCACCGGGAGGCTCTCGAAGCCGTGGGTGCCGCCGATTCTGGAGACGACGGGTGGGCCGTCGGGGTCGAGGCGAATCGAGCGGGCGTGGGTGAGTAGATGGGTGAAAGCGATACGCGCTTCGAGGAGCGCCAGGTTGCGGCCGATGCAGACGTGGGGGCCGATCGCGAAGGAGAGGTAGCCGGGGTCGTCCCGGTCCACGCGGAGTTCGTCGGGCGCTTCGAAGCGCGCCGGGTCGCGGTTCGCGGAACCCACCAGGGCGAGGATCACGCTGTGCTGCGGGATCTTTGTGCCGTGGAGTTCCACCTCGCGGGTGGCCCGGCGGTGCGTCCATTGCACCGGGGACCACAGGCGCAGCGCTTCGTGCACGAAGCCCTCGATACGCCGGGCCCGGCTGGGCTGGCCGGCTTCGGCGCGGAGTGTTTCGAAGAGTTCGGGGCGATCGCAGAGCGCGCGCGCACCGTTTGCGAGCAGCATCGAGGTGGTGTCGATGCCGGCAGTCATCAAGGCGAGCCCCTGCATGAGCAACTCTACGTCGCTCACCGCGGCGCGAGACGAGCTGGCGGGGTCCGAGGCCTGGGCGCGGATCAGCATGGCGAGAACGTTGTCCTGGGGCCGGCGGCGCTGCTGTTGCAACGTACGACCGAAGAAGCGCAGAAACTCGGCCATGCCGCGGGCGCTCCGTAGTCGCGCCGAGGTCCAGACCGTTCCCCGATCGGGGACGGCGCGCCGGATCGCGTGGAAGAGATCGAGGCCGAGTCCGGGCCCGAGCGAAGCGACCAGGGAGAGGCCGGCCGGGCCCAGAGTGCGCAGGCGTTCGAGTGGCGGGGCGGGCTTCTCTCCCGCCACTTTGCTGGCGAAGAAGATCGCGAGCAGATCCCGCGCCCAGCGCCGGAACTCGCTCGCGAGGTCCGCGGGAACGCCGAGGATCTCGGCGATGGCTGCCATCGGGATCGGCTGACACCACTCGGACACGAGATCGCCCCGACCGCGCGCGAGGATGCGTTGGAGTCTGTCGGCGGCCGTGCTTTCGACCACGGGCGTCAGCGCCTCGATCGCCCGCGGTGTAAAGGCTGCCGCCATCACCTCGCGAAGCCGGTCGTGGGCCTCACCGTCGCGGAGCACCATGAGCATGGGCTCTGCATCGCGCTCGAGGGTCGATGAGAAGGTCTCGGCGTCGGAAAGGACGGTCCGCACGTCGTCGTAGCGGCTGATCGCGAAGACTCCGGGCATCTCCGGAAGCGGATGGATGGGCGACTCTTCGCGCAGGCGCTGGTAGGCGGTCCACGGCGCCTCCGTGATCGCCGGGCTCGTGATGTCGAACACGGAGCGATTATGCCACGTCGCTTCCGCCCGATCCGCGTCGTCGGTCTTCCATCGGCCGGATCAGCCTTGAGGGCGTGGTCGCGCGGATGGCTTCCCGGGCCCTCAGGCCATGTCGGGCGGATAGGGGAGCAGGGCGAGGTGGCGGGCGCGCTTGATGGCGAGCGCGACCTCGCGCTGTTGCTTGGCGGTGTTGCCGGTGATCCGGCGCGGCAGGATCTTGCCCGTTTCGCTGAGGAAGCTGCGAAGCAACTTGTGGTCCTTGTAGTCGACCACCAGGCTCTTGTCCGTGGTGAGGCGGGAAACCTTGACGCGCGAGAATCCGCGCTTCTTGCCCCGGCGGCTCTTCTTGCGGGCCTTGGCGCGCAGCCGGCCCTTGACCGACATGCCGCCCTCGCGTTGTTCGCGGCTTTCCCGGCGATCCTCGTAGGGCACGCTCCACCTCTTTGAAGGTCCATGGTTGGGGGCTGAGCGACCCCGCGGGCGCGCAGCATAGGGCAATAATTACTCGGCTGCAGCTTAGACTAAGTAGGGGCCCCTCAGTCTGCCCCGTGGGGGTGGGAGACCGGCGCCGCGGGTCACGGAAGGTTCGAAGTGGAACCAGTACCGTTTGCCTCGGGCGACCCTGGAAGGTGACTTCTCGATGAGATTCGTGTGCGACCGGAGAAGTTTCCTGGTCGAGATGGGATTGGCCGCGATGGCTGGGCTGGGCTTGCCCCTGGCAGGCTGCGACTCGAGCGGGCGCATCACCGAGGCCGATGTGTCCCGGCTCGCGGCGCAGAAGCGGCGAGAACGGGAACGATCCGGAAAGAGTCGATTCGGGGTGCACCGCTACCAGGGGTACCGCGGTCTCGCGGAGTTGCCCTATTTCGAGATCGATCCGCGTGGGCGCCTCAAGTGTGTTCTCGAAGACCTCCCGCCCATCATCGACTTCCACACCCACCTGGGCATCGCGGCGCTGCTGGCGCCAGGTATCGACCTGTTGGCAGACACCGAACGGGTTCGCCACTTCCTGGATTGTGATGCCACGAACCCGGGCTGCCCCCTCGACCTCGACGTCTACATCAACGCGAATTTCGACGAGCAGGATCTCGAGACCCTCGAGTGGGAAACGCTGGGGCAACTCTTCTGGGGAAGCGACTTCGCGGCTACCCATACGCTCCCCAATCTGCTCGCCGAAATGGACGACTGCGGTGTGCAACGCTCGCTGGTGCTGCCCATCGCCCTGGGGCTGCCTTTCGGGGACCACCTCGCCGACGACTGGACCGCTGCGATCGACACTTCGAATGCGGGGGAACGCCTGCTGCCGGGCGCTTCCGTTCATCCTCGCGATCCCGACGCCATCGCGGAACTCGGACGCCAGGCCGCCCTCGGAGCACGGGCCGTCAAGCTGCATCCAGCCGTGCAGCGCTTCTACCCGGACGATCCCGAACTCGATCCGATCTACGAGGAGTGCGGACGCCTCGGGCTCCCCGTCTTCTTCCATGGGGGCCGGGCCGGAATCGAGCCCGAGTACAACCGGCGTTTCACGTTGATCCGCCACTACGAGGCCGCGGTGGGCGAGCATCGAAACGTGAATTTCGTCCTGGGTCACGCGGGCGCGCGCGACGTGGCGGACGCCATTCCCTTTGCGCGACGCCACCCGAACGTGTGGATGGGAATCCACGGACAAGGCATCGCGAAGCTCGACGAGCTAATCGACGAACTGGGTGCCGAGCGTCTTCTCTTTGGTTCCGACTGGCCCTTCTACCATGTTGCCGCCACGCTCGCGAAGGTCTTGATCGTCACCGAGGGGCGACCGGAAGCCCGTCAGGCGATTCTCGCGGGGAGCGCGGGGCGTCTTCTGGCCGGCGTTCGGGCTCGGCCACTGCTGCGACAGCTTCCCCGGACGTAGAGCGCCTGGTCTCGAATACCTGGCTCCGTCGAGCGAGCCTTCGCCTTGCAACCTGGGCCGGGTCGGCGGCGAAGAATTGAAGGATGAGCGGGCGGCACGCGAGGACGTGTGCTCGGCGACCAGGATTTCTTGAAGAGGACTCGCTGGCCGGAGCGCTAGAAGTCTCGCTGCACCACCGGCAGCACCTCGTCGGCGAACATCCGCATGCTCTTCTCGGCCTTCTCTACCGGCATTGCGCCGTAGAGAAAGACCCCGATGAACTCCGAGGCGTCGGCGATCTCCTTGATGTAGCGCAGCTTCTCGAGGCACTTCGTCGGCGTTCCGAAGACCTGCGTCTCCGAAAAGGCGATGCGGCTCGCCACCCGCGCGTCCGGCTCGCCGAGGCCGGCTTGTGCGTAGTGCTCGTATCCCCCGACATCCAGGAAGTGCTGCGGGTCGTAGAGTTCGTAGTGGAGGTTCGCGCTCTCGCCGTAGTTTCCCATGTATTCCTCGGAGACCTCCTGGGCCTCGGCCTCGCTCTCCGCGCAGAACGCCCAGCAGCAGACGATGGGCTTCTGGGGCGGCAGCCCCATCTCCTCGCGAAATCCATTGAACTGCGCGACCTCCACACCGATTTCCTCCCAGCTCTTCTGGGGGATGAAGAGCGGGCCCAGTTCCGCCTTGGCGGCGATCTCGATGGTGCCTGGGCTCCCCCACGCGCAGTACATGCGGTCGAGCAGGTCGTCGGAGCGCGGGCGGGGACGAATCGACAAAGGCGGGATGTCGTAGAACTCGCCCTTGAAGGAGAAGCGCTCGTTGGACAGCGCCAGGCGGATCACTTCCAGGGATTCCAGAAAGCGCTGGCGTGATTCGCCCATGGGAACCCGAAGCCCCTCGAACTCGACGCGTCCGGCCCCGCGGCCGAGTCCGATGTTCAGCTTGCGGCCCTGGAGGAGGTTGTCGAGCAGGCTGATCTCTTCGGCCACCTGAACCGGATCGTGCCAGGGCAGCACGATCACCATGGTCCCGAAATCGACCCTGCGGGTGCGGCCCGCCAGGTAGGCGAGGTACTGGGTGGGGTTGGGGACCATCGTGTAGGGGGTGAAGTGGTGCTCGACGGTCCAGATGGAGTCGAAACCCAAGGGCTCCGCGAGTTCCGCGAGCCTCAGTTCGTCGTCGAATATCTGGGAGTCGGGGATCTTCGGCGGCCGATCGAAGTCGCCCGCTGTGTGGCGCTCCCAGTCCCGGAAGTTCTGGGCGAAACTGCTGATACCGACGCGCATGCTCTTCTCCTGTTGCGGCGGGTCCCGTTCGCTTTCGATCGCGCCGCCGGACCTTAGGGCCAGCGAGTCTACGGCCGTTGCGGGCGCGAGGTCAAACCCAGTAGACCGGGGTGCAGCACTGCCGCGCAGTCCATGTCCCGAATGGCGGGGGCATGGTGTATGGTGGAGCGGTAGCCGGGCGCTCGGAACCGCGGGGTCCGGCGCTCGTCCGTTCGCCTGCCCCAAGCTTCGAAAGGCGATCACCGAAAATCCCAGGAGGAGGAGAGCCATGAAGGCCGCTGTCATGCGCGAGATCAACGCGCCGCTCAGCATCGAGGAGATTTCCATCGACAAGCCGCGTCCCGGTGAGGTGCTACTCAAGACGGCTGCCTCCGGCGTGTGCCACAGCGATCTTCACGTGATCGACGGGAAGCTTCCGATTCCGCCGCCCATCGTTCTGGGACATGAGCCCGCTGGTATCGTCGAGCAGGTCGGTGCCGACGTCAGCTACGTCGAGCCCGGGGATCACGTGATCGCCTGTCTCTCCATCTTCTGCGGAACCTGCGAGTTCTGCACCACTGGCCGGCCGAACTTGTGCGGGGGCGCCTCGCTCGACCGCAAGCCCGAAGAGGGGCCTCGCCTCCACAGCGACGGGACCCCCCTCATCCAGATGGCCCAGCTCGGCTCCTACGCGGAGCAGATGCTGGTGCCCGAAAACGCCCTGGTGAAGGTCCGCGAGGACATGCCGCTCGACCGCGCCGCGCTGATCGGCTGCGGGGTCACCACGGGGGTGGGTGCGGCCCTCAACACCGCGAAGGTGGAGCCGGGTTCGACCTGCGCGGTGATCGGTTGCGGCGGGGTGGGGCTCAGCATCATCCAAGGCTGCCGGATCGCCGGCGCCAACCGCATCATCGCCGTCGATACCCAGGAGTGGAAGCTCGATCTCGCCAAGCGCGTTGGCGCCACGGAGGGTGTCGGCCCCGGATCGGAGGATCCCGTCGCAGAGGTGCTCGAGATGACCGGCGGGGGCGTCCACTACGCGTTCGAGGCAATCGGGCTGCCGGAAACCGTCGCCCAGGCCTTTCGAATGACCCGTCGGGGTGGCACCGCGGTGATGGTGGGCGTGGTGCCCATCGGCGCGACCATCGAACTGTCGGGTTTCGATCTCGTCATCCAGGAGAAGCAGGTGCTCGGCTCGATGATGGGATCGAACGCCTTCCGCGTGCATATGCCTCGCTACGTGGACTTCTACCTCAACGGACAGCTCATGCTCGATGAGATCATCTCTGCGCGGCGTCCCCTCGAAGAGATCAACGTCTGCTTCGACGAGATGCGCAAGGGTGCAGCGGCGCGGAGCGTGATCGTCTTCGACTGAGCGACGCGGCGGTAGGGAGTTCTCGAGAAGCGTGAAGCGCGGCCCGGTCCGCGGGAGCGAGGAGCTTCGGGGATGGAAATCGGCGACTGGCGGGCGACCCGGGACCTGAACGAGTTGTACCGCGAGATCCATTGGAGGAACCCATGATCGATGAATCCCTGCTCGAAGAGATGCCCGGGTGGCTCCAGGAACACGCGCGCGCCTACCTGGAAACGAACGGCGAGACGGGCCACATGTGGGACTCGACGGTCGTCGGGGGGCCCGGTCCCGTGCAGTCCCTGCTGCTCACCACCATCGGGCGCAAGACCGGAAAGAAGCGTCTTCTGCCCCTCATCTACGGTGATACCGAAGGCGGCGTGGTGGTGGTCGCTTCCAAGGGTGGCGCGCCCACGCATCCCGTCTGGTACCTGAACCTCGTGGACACCCCCGAGGTCGACGTGCAGGTCAAGGCGGACTGCTTCTCGGCGCGTGCGCGCACCGCGACGGGCGAGGAGCGCGCACGCCTCTGGGACATGATGGTCGGGATCTGGGGTGCCTACACGAGCTACCAGGAAAATACCCAGCGCGAGATCCCGGTGGTGGTGTTGGAGCGCCTCTAGTTCGCAACCACCCGAGCGATCGGGTCCGGCCCGCGGGATTCCGGGCCCCGGATTCCGCGCTGCCATTCATTGCGGGGTTCGCGAAGATCAGAGCAGAAGCCCCGCCTTCTTCTGCTCCCGGAGGGATCGATGGAGTACACGGACATTCGCTACGAGATCGATGGTCGCTGCGCGACCATCACCATCGACCGGCCCGAGCGCCTCAACGCGTTCCGCGGCCGGACCGTCGAGGAGATGGTCCACGCCTTCAAGACCGCGTGGGGCGACGACCGGATCGCGGCGGTCATCCTGACGGGCGAGGGAGGGCGCGCCTTTTGTGCGGGCGGCGACCAGAAGGAGTACATCGAGAAGGGCTCCTATGGCACCAGCGAGACGGGCATCTTCGAGATCGAGGCCCTGCATCACGCGATCCGCGACTGCCCGAAGCCGGTCATCGCCGCGGTCAACGGGGTGGCGATCGGAGGCGGGCACGTGCTGCAGGTGGTCTGCGACGTCTCCATCGCCGCAGAGTCGGCGCGCTTCGGCCAGGCGGGCCCCCGGGTGGGTTCCTTCGACGCGGGCTTCGGGACCGCCTACCTGGCGCGTGTCGTCGGCGAGAAGCGCGCCCGGGAAATCTGGTTCTTCTGCCGCCAATACGATGCGGCCACCGCCCTCGAGTGGGGTCTCGTCAACAAGGTGGTTCCCGACGACCGGCTGATGGAGGAGGCGCGCGCCTGGGTGGCCGAGATCGAGGCGCTTTCGCCCGGAGCGCTGAGCTTCCTCAAGACCTCGTTCAACGCCGACTCCGCCCAGATCGCGGGGCAGCAGCGGGTTGCCTTCATGGGCCTCGAGGCCTTCGGGAAGAGCGCGGAAGCCCGGGAGGGGCGCGAGGCCTTCGCGGAGAAGCGTACGCCCGACTTCGACCCCTTCCGCGGCGGCAAGGTCGACTGACCTCCGGCGATCGAGGCGCCTTCTAGGCGTCGCGGTTTCGCCGAAACTTGACGAGGGTGATGTCGTCGTCGACGGGAACGAAGATCGCTTCCACGGGCATTCCCTCGCGGATCTCCTCCGGTTGGCAGTCGAGGACCTGGCTCTGGAAGTGCACGCCTTCCTCCATGAGCACGTCGACGACGTTGTAGGGCACGTCGTCCTGGAAGGCCGGCAGCGTGGGGCCGTAGACGATCGTCCAGCTGTAGACACGGCCCTGCCCGGTCGACAGCTCCCAGCCGTATTCTCGTGAATGGCACTCCGGGCAGGCGGGCCTCGGGTAGTGGCGCCACGTCCCGCAACGCGCGCAGCGCTGGAAGCGGAGTTCGCCGCGCCGCGTCGCTTCGTAGAACTCCTGGTTGTCGAGGTTGGGCTGGGGGAGCGGAAGGATCTGCGTGATCGCGCCTTCGCGCAGGTCGGTCATGAGTCCCTCCTGAGGATGACCGCTCCAGTGGGGTCCGTGTTGGCGCCTGCGCTCAGCACCAGTTCGCAGTCGGGCACCTGGGAGGTCGAGGTTCCGCGGATCTGTCGCACGGCCTCGAGGCTGTTGTTCAGACCGTGGATGAAGGCCTCGGAGAGCTGGCCCCCGTTCGTGTTGGTGGGCAGCCGGCCCCCATCGAAGCTCAGGCCCCCCGCTTCGGCGAAGGGGCCGCCTTCCCCGCGCTTGCAGAAGCCGTAGTCTTCGAGCGCGATGATCACGAACGAGGTGAAGAAGTCGTAACAGAAGAAGGCGTCCATATCGCCCGGCCCGAGCCCCGAGCTCTGCCACAGCTGGCGTCCCACGCGCACCGCGCTGTCTTGGTCGCGGGGGCGGGAGAAGAGCGTCGAAAGGCGGATGTGATGTGAGCCCGCGGCGAGAGCGCCCGCGTGGATCAGTGCTGGGACCTGCTTGAGGTCGCGAGCGCGTTCCCGGCTGGTGACGATGAGCGCACAGGCGCCATCCGTCTCGATGTTGCAGTCGAAGAGCCTCAAGGGATCCGCGATCATGCGCGAGGCGTGGTGGTCTTCGAGCGTCATCGGCTGCCGCATCACGGCCTGGGGGTTTCGGCATGCGTGCTCGCGGGTCGTTACCGCCACGGCTCCGAAATGATCTTCGTTGCTTCCGTGTTCGATCATGTGACGGCGCGTGATCATCGCCATCTCCTGGAAGGCCGTGACGAGTCCGTGCGGTACGTGCCACTGGTTGAGGCCGGGCAGGTGGGCCTCGGTGCGCTCCCAGTAGCGACCGCCCTGCTTCGGGTCCTTTCCGTAGACGGACTTCTTGCCGCGTGCTCGAGACCGGAATACCAGGACGGTTTCCGCCAGGCCGGCGCTGATGGCGAGGGCGGCGTGAACCAGGACGGAAACCGCCCCTCCGCCCCCCCAGCTGGTGCTCGCCTGGTAGCGGATTTCGGGGTTGCCGAGCACCGCCAACAACTGCTCCTCGTCGACGTTCTCCATGTCGTAGCGCACGACGCCGTCGATCTCGCGGGGGGAGATGCCGGCGTCTTCGCAAGCGGAAAAGATGGCTTCGACCGCCATGTCGTACTCGGAGCGTCCCAGGCCCTTCGAGTACGGCGTCTGGCCGATTCCCGTGATGGCTGCCTTGTCCTGGAGTTCGTTCATCGGGCCCTCTTCTAGGGAGCGGGCAGTTGGACCTGGGCGTCGCCCTTCGCCATCAGCACCTCGTTCTGGTTGGTCATTCGCACGGCGACGTTGGCCACCGGTCCGTCCGGCTGCGTGTGATCGACTCCCGTGACCTCTCCGCTCACGTAGGTGACGTCTCCCGTGTGAGCAGGGCCCGTGTACTTCATGTCGCTGTGAGTCACCCAGCCGTGTTCCCCGGCCCAGTTCGCCAGGTAGTCGAGAATCCACGCGCCCATGGTGGCCCCGTAGCCGTAGCTGCGCGGCATCCCGATCAGCCGGGCATATTCGGGCTGGACGTGACCTCGCGACGGTCCCTTGTAGAGGCCGTCTTCGTTGCTGGGGTCGATCTTCGCGCCCTCTTCGTCGCGGGACATCTCCGGGATCCAGCCCGCGCTCGACGTCGAGGATGCGCCCTCCTCGTGGGTCGCTCCCCAGACCGTCATGCCGTAGGCACGCCACTCCGTG
>JABSQX010000145.1 GCA_013215615.1 Myxococcales bacterium
TTGGGCGCGTAGCCGGGCGGGTACTTGCCGTGGAGCACCTTGGCGTCGAGCAGGGCCTGGGAGGATCCGGCCACGGCTGGCCCGAGGGTTCCGTCCTGGCTGGGGTCGGCGCTGTGACAGGCGATGCAGACGTTCTGGTAGTAGTGCTTGCCGCGGGCGGCGAGGTCCGTGACGGCACCCGAATCGCCTCCCTGCGAGCAGGCCAGCGCCATCCACGCACATCCGAGCGTCGAGATCAGCGTCGATTTCCGCATGGGGTTCACTTGGGGGCTCGACTGTAGCCACGGCAGCCGCGATCGGTAGAGTGTCGCCGCGTCCTCGAAAGGAGAAGTGGTGGGCATCTCGGGCCGGTGGTCGACGCGCGCCAATGCGCTCAGCGGAATTCGTCTGGCCCTGGCTCCGGTGCTGGCCTGGGCGCTGCTGGGCGACGTGGCGGCGCTCGCGGCCGGGATCTTCGCGGCCGCGCTGATTACCGACCTCGCCGATGGCTGGGTGGCCCGGCGCTTCGACGAGTCCTCGCCCCTCGGCGGCCTGATCGACCACGCCGCGGATGCCAGCTTCGTGGCCGTCGGCTGCGCGGCGTTGGCCTGGCAGGGCCAGTTACCGTGGCCCTTGCCGGGGCTGATCGTGCTGGCCTTCCTCGAGTACGCGGGCAGCGCCTGGCGGTCCCCGACGGGCAGGTTGAGGGGAAGTCCCCTGGGCCGCTGGAACGGCATCGCCTACTACGTGGTATTGGGGATCCCAGTACTCCGGGACGCGCTGCAACTCGCTGACCCCGGGCCCGGCTGGGTGCGCGTGCTGGGTTGGGGGCTGGTGGTTTCGACGCTGTTTTCCATCGCGCAGCGGCGCGGGTGGCAGGCCACGGCACGTTGAGCGGAGGCGCGCTGCCGAGAGCGGGACCGCAATACTGCGCCGTGGCGCTGTCCCATTACCTTGTTGGCCGGGGGCACGGGCGGTAGAATTTCCGATCCGGCGGCTATGCCCCCGCCGTCGGGAGCGGCGGCCGGGTGACATGCCCGTGCCACCCCGCGGGACGCACTCGGGACTGGAGCGGATCCATGTCACATGCGAGCTGGAAGCAGACCCTGGAGGGGCGCATCGACCCCGGCTGGGCGGAGGAGATCGACCACTTCGAGGGCCAGCTCGAACTGCGGCGCCAGGGCAAGATCGAGGAAAAGGTCTTCGCGGAGACGCGGCTGCGCCGCGGCGTCTACGGCCAGCGCTACGACAACGGAAAGCGCCACGACGGCGTCGCGGAGCGCCCCCTCGCCTTCGAGGAAAAGCCCACCAAGGGCCCGGACACGCTCTGGGACGCGCCGGGCATGCAGCGCATCAAGATCCCCTTCGGCGGCGTCTCTCCCGAGCAGCTCGAGGTACTCGCAGAACTCGCCGAGGACTATTCGGACAACATCCTGCACGTCACCACGCGCCAGGATTTCCAGCTTCACTTCGTCCACATCGAGGACACCCCGGATCTGATGAGGCGGCTCGCTGCGGTGGACATCACCACGCGGGAGGCCTGCGGGAACTCGGTGCGCAACGTCACCGCCTGCCCCCGCGCCGGGGTGTGCAGGGGAGAGGCCTTCGACGTGTCCCCCTACGCGCATGCCCTGATGCGCTTCCTGCTCGGCCACCCCGACGTCCAGGACTTCGGGCGCAAGTTCAAGCCCGCCTTCTCGGGCTGCGAGCACGAGGCCTGCGGCCTGGTGCAGATGCACGACGGCGGTTACGTGGCGCGCATGCGCGACGGCAAGCGCGGCTTCAAGGTCGTGGTAGGCGGCGGACTCGGTCCCGTCCCCCACCAGGCCCAGGTGCTCTCGGAGTTCACCCCCGAGGAGGAGCTACTGCCGCAGATGCAGGCGGTCTGCCGCGTCTTCGCGCGCCTGGGGGAGAAGCGCAACCGCGGCCGTGCGCGCATCAAGTTCCTGGTCGCGAAGCTCGGCATCGAGGAGTTCCGGCGGCTGGTCGAGGAGGAGCGCGTCACCCTGCCGCACGACGATCGCTGGACGGCCTTCCTCGACGACATGCCGCACACCAGCGGCGAAGCCGTGTTGGAGCCGGGCCCTCTCGGCGACGCGGGGCGCTCCCCGGGCTTCGAGGCCTGGCATCGCAGCAACGTCTACGCGCAGCGCCAGGAAGGCTACGCGATGGCCACCGTCCACCTGCCGCTTGGTGACATGACCTCCGACCAGGCGCGCTCGCTGGCGGACATCGCCCGGCGCTTTGCGGGCGAGAACCTGCGCACCACGGTGGATCAAAACGTGGTGATCCGTTTCGTCCCGGACGCCGAACTCCCCGCCCTCTACGAGGCCCTCTGCGCGGTGGGGCTGGGCGCGCCGGGCGCAGGTACCATCGCGGACGTGGTCACCTGCCCGGGTACCGATACCTGCAAGCTGGGCATCGCGGCCAGCCGTGGTCTGGGTTCGGAGATGATCCGGCGCCTTCAGGCGAAGGCAGGGACGCTCCCCGAGGCCGTGGAGGCCCTCAGCATCAAGGCATCGGGTTGTTTCAACAGCTGTGGCCAGCACCACATCTCGGACATCGGTTTCTACGGCAACAGCCGCAAGATCGATGGCCGCACCGTGCCCCACTTCCAGGTGATCCTGGGCGGACAGCGGCAGGAGAACGGTGGCAGCTACGGACTCGCCGTGGGCTCGGTTCCCAGCAAGGCAGTCCCCCTGGCCATCGAGGCGCTCACCGGCGCCTTCGCGGAAGGGCGCGAGCCCGATGAGAGCTTCCAGGCGTGGAGTGCGCGGCTGGGCAAGCGCAGCATGCGCGAACTCATCAAGCCCCTCATGAGCGTGGGTCCCTACGCGGAGGAGCCGGAGTTCTACAGCGACTGGAGCGACGTGCGCGAGTTCACGATCGGCGATCTCGGCGTCGGCGAGTGCGCGGGTGAGGTGGTCTCGCTCTTCGGGATCGAGGTGGTGAAGGCCGAGGCCCAGGCCTTCGATGCGCAGATCGCGTTGGATGATGGGGATGCGGGAGGTGCCGAATCCCTCGCCTATGCGGCCATGCTTTCTGCAGCTCGCGCGCTGGTGCGCACCGAGTTCATCGACGTCACCGAGCAGCCGGAGGACGTCGTCGCGGAATTCCGTACCCGATTTTTCGAGAACGAACGCTTCTTCGACAAGTACGCGAAGGGGAAGTTCGGCGCCTACCTGCTCGAACGCCACGCCAATCCCGACACCACGGTGGACGATGCCTTGGCGGCGCGGCGCATCGAGGAAGCCCAGCTCTTCATCGAGGCCGCCCATGCCTGCGAGGCGCGGATGACCGCCGAAGCGGCCGAAGTCCCCGCCTAGACGGCCCGCTAGCCCAAGTCCCGAAGCTGCGGGCTCGCGCCGCGCAGCGCAACGAGTCGACCATGACCCCCCAGCGCATTGCAGCCAAGTTCCTCGTCGAGCCGGACCCCGCTGCGGCGGTGGCGCTCGAGCCCGTGATCGGCCTCTTCCACCGTTTCATCCAGGAACAGAGCCTGCCGGGCCTGTTGCTCGACGTGGCCGACTACGCGCACGTGCCCGACGGCCCCGGCGTCGTGCTGATCGGTCACGACGTGGATTACGGGATCGATCTCTCGGACGGACAGGCTGGCTTGCTGGTCGTCCGCAAGCGTTTCGCCGGGCAGGCTTTCGGGGAAGTTCTGCGGGACACCCTCGGGCGCGCGCTGACGGCTGCCCAGGCCATCGGGCAGGAGAGCGATCTGGGGCTGCGCTTCGCGAGCGATGCCCTCACGTTGCACTTCTTCGACCGCCTGGTCACCCCCAACAGCGACGAGGCCTTCGAGTCCGTGCGCGGCGAGGTGGAGCCGGTGGCCGAGTGCCTCTACGGCGCCGCAAGCTACGAGATCAGCCGGGTCCGCTCGGAAGACCGCCGCAAGGCGCTCTCCCTGTCGATTCGGGGCAGTGGAGAGATCGCGCCACCCTCCGCGCTCATCGAGCGCCTCTCCGCCTGAAGGCGGCACGAGTTCCGGAAAGGATCGGGTCCGATGGAAGCGCAGAGCAACTGGGATGTCAGCGTCGAGGAATTGAAGGGACTGATGGACGAGAAGGCGGATTTCCGCCTGATCGACGTGCGCGAAGCCCACGAAGTGGAGATCTGCAGCTTGGGGGGAGAATTGATTCCCCTGGCGAGCCTGCCCCAGCGCCTCGGGGAGCTCGACCCCGCCTCCCATATTGTGGTCCACTGCCGTTCCGGTGGCCGCAGCGCCAAGGCGGTGAACGCGATGCGGAGCGCGGGTTTCGAGAATGCCTGGAACCTGCAGGGCGGCATCCTGGCCTGGATCGAAGGCATCGATCCCAGCCTGCAGCCCTACTAGCGCGAGGCGCCGAATCGCGGTGGTGGGGGAAGCGGAGCGACTGCAGGAGGCTCTTCGGGCCATCGATGCCGCCAACGCCGACGATCCCGAACGCATCCGTATCGGTGCCGAAGAGCAGCCCAAGGAGTTGGCCCACGCGCGGCTCGTGAGCGAGTGGGTGGAGCGCCTGCTGCCCGAAGCTAGCGACGCGTTGAGGTTGGCCGCGCGCGCGCACCACGTGCGCCGCTGGGAGATCCCGAGGAGCTCCTACCCCGAAGGTCGCAAGGGTTACTTGCGCTGGCGTGCGAAACTCCAGCAGCATCACGCCGCCGTGGTCAACGACATCCTCGAGCAGGGCGGATACCCCCAGACGTTCCGCGAGCGCGTGCAGGCCATCGTGCGCAAGCGCGGACTGGGTCGTGATCCCGAGGTTCAGGCCTTCGAGGACGCGCTCTGCCTGGTCTTCCTGGACACGCAGCTCGAAGAGATCGTTGCAAAGCTCGAGCCCGAGAAACTCGAAGACGTGATGCGCAAGACCCTGAGCAAGATGAGTGCTGCCGCCATCGGCCACGCCCAGCGCCTATCGCTGTCCCCGCAGTCCCGGGCCCTGCTCGCAGAACTCGTCCGCGCGGCGCCACGAGCGAGCGGCGGGCCCGGCCCGCAGGTAGAGAGGAGAGGATCCACGTGACGATTCGAGACGATTTTACGGATGCCATCGGCAACACCCCGCTCATTCGGCTCCGCAAGGCCTCGGAGCAGACGGGCTGCACGATCCTCGGCAAGGCCGAGTTCCTGAATCCGGGAGGATCCGTGAAGGACCGCGCTGCGCGCTACATGATCTTGGACGCCGAGGAGCGGGGAGATCTTCAGCCCGGCGGCGTGGTGGTGGAAGGCACGGCGGGCAACACCGGCATCGGTCTCGCCATGGTGGGCAACGCCCGGGGCTACCGGACGGTGATCTTCATGCCCGATACCCAAAGCCAAGAGAAGAAGGACATGTTGCGGCTCTGCGGCGTGGAGCTGCGCACCGTGCCCGCAGTGCCCTTCAAGAACCCCGACCATTACGTCCACCAGGCCGAGCGCCATGCCCAGGAGCTGGCGAAGACCGAGCCCAAGGGGGTTCTCTACGCCAACCAGTGGGACAACCCCTCGAACCGGGAGGGGCACGAGCGCTCCACGGGCCCGGAAATCTGGGAGCAGACCGGGGGACAGGTAGATGGCTTCACCTGCTCGATTGGTACGGGGGGCACGCTGGCAGGGGTGGGGGTCGCACTCAAGGAGCGAAACCCCGACGTGCGCATCGTGGCCGCCGACCCCATGGGCGCCAACATGTACCACTGGATCAAGCACGGCGAGCTGCGCTCCGAGGGAAACTCCATCACCGAGGGGATCGGCCAGGGCCGCGTGACGGGCAACGTCGAGGGCGCGCCTTTCGACGATGCCTTCCAGATCCCGGACGAGGAGGCCCTGCCCATCGTCTTCGACCTCCTCAAGGAGGAGGGTCTGTGCCTGGGCGGCTCGAGCGGCATCAACGTAGCGGGGGCGATCCGACTCGCGCGTGAGCTCGGTCCCGGCCACACCGTCGTGACGGTGCTCTGCGACTGGGGGCATCGTTACCTGAGCAAGCTCTGGAATCCCACCTTCCTGAAGGAGAAGGGCCTGCCCGCCCCCGACTGGCTCTAGCCCGTTGCCGCGGGCAAGTGGGGGCGTACCTCGTCCTCGAAGAGCCGCAGCATCTCCCAGCTGCGCTTCGGGTCGATCCCCGCCAGCAGGGGGTTCAGGTAGAAGACCGAGTGATCGCCGAGTTCCTGGGCGAGTTCCACGGTCTGTTCGGGCGTGAGCACCTGGTAGGCCTCGCTTTCGCGCACGGTTTCGGCGCTCATCTGCTTCGCGTAGGGGCCCGAGGGCCTGCCGAAGGCTTCCACCGTCCACTCCGCGTAGGACTGCAGCTGGTGGAGGACGTGTGGCATCAAGTGTTCCCAGGCTCGCTCGGGATCGCGACTGATCCAGAGAAAGATGGGCCCGTGTTTCGGATAGGGGCCGGGGTCGGGCTTGCCGAGTTCCAGGCAGGCTTCCCGGTAGGGGGTCCAGAGGCGCGGCTCCAGCGGCGGAAACCAGCCGTCCGCGATGCGCGCCGCCCGCCGCGCCGAGGCGGCACTGGATCCTCCCAGCAGGATCGGAGGCGGGGGCTCCGGGCGTGGGGTGACGTGAACGCGTCGCCCCTGCCACTCGAAGGGCTCCCCCGTCCAGGCTCGACGCAGGAAGCTGCAGATCTCCTCCATGAACGCCCAGCGGTCCTCCAGGCGTTTGCCGAACATCTCGAACTCGGCGGGGCGGTAGCCCGCTCCAAGGCCCACCAGTAGCCGTCCGTCGCTCGCCAACTGGGCGACCGCGAGGTCCTCGGCGAGTTTGATGGGGTCATAGAGGGGGGCGAGCAGTACCGAGAGTCGCACGCGCAGCCGGCGCGTGCGGGCCGCCATCGCACAGGCCAGGGGGATGGGCGAGGGGTTGTAGCCGTCGGGCGAAGCGTGGTGCTCGCCGAGGCCGATGATCGAGAAGCCCTGTTCGTCCGCCCAGGCCACCTGGTCGAGGGCCGCGGCGTAGAGTTCTCGGGCAGGGGCGCCGAAACCGGGAGCCCGCATGTCGTAGGAGAGGGTGAGTTCCACGCGCATCACTCCGGTCGGGGTAGGGCGGGAATATAGTCGTACGGGCTAGAAGACCCCGGTGCGGTCGAGGATCGCGGCGACGAGCCCGGACAGCAGCCAGAGGATGACGATGGCTCGGGCGCCCGGGCCCAGGCGGCGCGAGCGGAGGTCGCCTTCCATCGCGAATAGGCTCGCCATCACGAGCAACACGAGGCCGGCCAGCGCAGCGAGGTGGCCGCTGCGGATGGCGAGCAACAGCGCGCTGGCCAGGAAGGTACTGGCGACCAGCGCGCAGGTGATCAGCACGGGAAGAAACCCGGAATCCTTCAGTGCTGCGGCGACGGCCTTGTCGAACGGGCTGGGCTCGGGGGGCGCCGCGCCGTGCTCGCTCACGGCGCTTCGGGCTCCGCGGGGTCTACGAACACGTAGCGCGACAGCAGATCCGCGGTGGCCTCGGCGGTGGCATCCGTGAAGGCCGGTGAGCCCTTGAGGAAGGCCTGGCTGGCGTTCCATTGCACGCAGTTTACGATCACGAAGGAAGCACTCGCCCGGTCGATGTCTCGCAGCAGTCCCTGGGCGTCCAGGTCGTCCGCGAAGCTGTCGACCGCCTCGCGCAGGCGCAGCTGGATGGCCTCGAAGGGCTTGCGGAACTCCTCGTCCTTGAAGTAGCGCTCCCACAGGATGCGCTGCAGGCCCGGGCGTAGCCGCTGACTATGGAAGATGGCGTCGATCAAGGGGCGCAACATCGCTCGCGGGTCGCTGCCGCGCCAGCGCTCGGGGTCGAGCTGCTCGATCACCCAGTCCGCGACTTCCCGCACGGTGCTGTCGAGCAGCTCCAGCAGGATCTCCCGCTTGTCGTGGAAGTAGCTGTAGAGCGTGCCCACGCCGATGCCCGCCTGCTGGGCGATGAGCGCCGTGGTGGTCTCCTCGTAGCCCCGGGATTCGAAGCAGAGCACGGCGGCCTCGAGGATGGTCTCGCGCGTACGCCGGCTGCGCTCCTGCTGGGGGACGCGGACCTGCCGCCGTTTCCCCGCCGGGGACGTGAGGCTTCGTTCCGGGGCTGCGTGGTTTCGTGCTTCCATTGTCACCCTTCACCCATTATAATACGAATCCGACGTCACCTTCCACTGATATCTGGAGACGAGTTGATGACCGCACTCGATAGGCAGCCGGCAGGCGCGCACGACCAGGAACTCGAGAACATCCTCACCTCCTTCGATAGCTGCTACGCGTGGAACTACGGGAGCGTCAAGGAGGGCTTGCGGGATCTCTACGAGAAGGCCAAGCGCGAACAGTGGAATTCCACCACGCAGCTGCCGTGGGAGACCGACGTGGATCCCGAGAGCGAAATTCTCCCCCAGGCCACCAATCCCCTGGTGGGCTACGCGCCCTATGACCGACTCAGCGCAGCCGAACAGGTGCGGGTGAACCACGCTCAGCTTTCGCTGCAGCTCTCCCAGTTCCTGCACGGGGAGCAGGGTGCGATGCTGGTGGCCTCGCAGTTGGTGGCCGCCGTGCCCTGGATCGACGCCAAGTACTACGCGGGTACGCAGACCATGGACGAAGCGCGCCACGTAGAGGTCTTCAGCCGCTACGTGAACGAGAAGCTGGAGTGGGAGTGGCCGATCAACGCCAACTTGAAGGAGTTGCTGGACGCCGCCCTCCAGGACTCCCGCTGGGACTTCAAGTACCTGGGAATGCAGATCCTCATCGAGGGCCTGGCGATGGCGGCCTTCGGGAACCTCTACCAGGTCTGCAACGAGCCGCTGCTCAAGGAGCTCCTGAAATACGTAATGCGAGACGAGTCGCGCCACGTGGCCTTCGGTGTGCTCTCGCTGCGCGACTACTACGACGACATGTCCGCGTCGGATCTGTCGGACCGCGAGGACTTCATCATCTATGCCTCGGAGCTGATGCGCAACCGGCTGGTGGGCTCCGACATCGCTCAAGCCATGGATTGGGACGAGGAGGAGGTGCGGTGCTGCGTCCTGGAGTCGCCGGTGGGCCAGACCTTTCGCGCCATGCTCTTCCAACGCGTGGTCCCGAACCTCAAAAAGCTTGGCTTGCTCACACCGCGGGTTCGACGCGCCTACACGGAGATGGAGATCATCCACTTCGAGGATTTCGATGCTGACATGGCGGATCGGCAGTTGGGTTTCCTGACCAGCTGAGCGTCCAGCGCTCTCGGCGGATCGACGACCCCCTGCGCGGCGGAGTCGGGTTCCGCGTAAGCGCTCTACCACGACCTCGTGTTGCCAGACCGCTCGGTGGCCCGAGAGCCAGCGTGGCTATAGTCCCGGCCGGTTGCCCAGGGAGACTTTCGTGGATCTCGATTACAGCCAGGAAGACCAGCAGTTCCGAAAGCGTGTGCACGACTGGCTGGCGGAGAACGTGCCCGACGAAGCACTTCCCAACGACAGCCAGGGCGCGCGCGACTACGAAGTGGCCTGGCAGCGGACTCTCTACGAAAACGGCTGGGCGGGGATCTCCTGGCCCACGGAGTACGGGGGCTGCGGGCTCTCCCTCGTGGAGCAGATCATCTGGCACGAGGAGTACGCGCGCGCTGGCGCCCCTGGCGTGGGTTGCAACTTCGTGGGCTTGAACCACGGTGGCCCCACGCTGATCGCCTGTGCGAGCGAGGAGCAGAAGGCCTTTCACCTACCCCGGATCCTGCGCGGCGAGTCCGTCTGGTGCCAGGGCTTTTCGGAGCCCGATGCGGGCTCCGACCTCGCCAACCTCAAGTGCCGGGCCGAGGTGATGGGAGATCACCTGCTGGTGACGGGCCAGAAGATCTGGACCAGCTACGGGAATGTCGCCGATTACCAGGAGTTGCTGGTGCGCACGGATCCAGATGCCGCGAAGCACGGTGGCATCACCTGGCTGATCTGCGACATGCGCTCCCCGGGCATCGAGATCCGCTCGATCCCCACCATGGTGGGAGAATCGGATTTCTGCGAGGTCTTCTACGAAAACGTTCGGATTCCCATCGAGAACGTGGTGGGAGAGATCAACGATGGCTGGCGGGTGGCCATGTCGACGCTGGGCTTCGAGCGTGGCACCGCCTTCATCGCTCAGCAGATGCGACTCTCGGAGGTCGTGGAAGCGCTGGCCGAGTTGGCGCGCGATACGCCCGGCGCAGACGGGCGTCCCGCCATCGAAGATTCCGAGATCGCCGGGAAGCTCGCAACCCTGCGCGCCGAGGTCGCGGCGCTGCGTTCCATGACCTACGTGAGCATCTCGCGCGCCATGCGCAGCCCTGTCCCGGGACCCGAGGGCTCCATGACGAAGCTCTTCTTCTCGGAACTCGGTCAGCGCGCCTACCAGCTCTCCCTCGAGGTGCTCGGGACGGGGAAGGTGGAGCGCGCTCCGCTGTCTGGGCACTGGGGAGGGGGAACCGACTGGTTGCGGGGGTACCTGGGCTCCTTCGCGGCCACGATCGGTGGAGGCACCAGCGAAATCATGCGCAACATCATCGGCGACCGGGTGCTCGGGCTCCCGCGCGACCGCCGTTGAGGACGGGACATGGATCTACTCCCCGACGAGGAACAGCAGGCCATCATCGACCAGACCGCGAGCTTCCTCGAGAGCGAGTTGCCGCTCGCGCGCTTCCACGAGTTGGGCGGGCAACCCGAAGAACTCTCGGACGAGATCTGGAAGACCATCGCGAAACTGGGTTGGTTTGGCCTGGGAATTCCCGAAGCGCAGGGCGGCGTGGGCTTCACGTTGGCCGAGGAAAGCCTGCTGGTGCGCGAGTTGGGGCGCGTGCTGGCTCCTCCGACCCTGGTCGCCACGCTCCTGGGTGCACGCTGTGCGGCGCTTTGCGACGCGGTTGCCCTGCGGGATGCAAGCCTGGCAGGAGAGGTCCGGGTAGCGTGGGCACAGAGCCGCGATGAGTTTTCCCTCGGGCCCGGTGGCGCGGTGAGCGGCCGGTTTCACGTCTTCGATCCGGGGGGCGCGACTCACCTCCTGCTGCTCGATGCTTCCGGTGCGCGGCTCATCGAAGCCCGAGGTCTCGGGGAGGCGCGGGTCCTCGAGTGCCTGGACGAGAGCGTGGGCTTGGCGGAGGTGGAGTTGGATGGCGCAAGCGTGCTGGCCTTCCTCGAAAACGGCGCGGATTCGATCCGGGCACGCGCTTCCCTGCTGGTCTCGGCGTTGCTGGTGGGACAGTGCGAGGCGACCCGGGACGATGCGGTGGCCTACGCGAAGGAGCGCGTGCAGTTCGGCAAGCCCATCGGGGTCTTCCAGGCCGTGAAGCATCCCTGTGCGGACATGGCGGTGGGCTGTGAGGCAGCCCTCTCCCAGCTCGTGATGGCGGCGCTGGTGGTGCGCGACGGCCTAGCGGATGGCCTCTTCCAGGCGACCGCCGCGAAGTTGGTGGCGGCGCGGACCGCCGTGAAGAGTGCCGAGAGGAACGTGCAGATTCACGGGGGGTATGGGTTTACCACCGAGTACGACGCGCACCTCTTCGTAAAACGCGCCCATTTGCTGGATGTCCTGGCCGGAAGCCAGCGGGAGCTGACCCAGGTGTTGCTAGCGGAGAAGCCCCCGCACTAGCACGCGCCCCCGCGCGTCGCGAGGCTGCATGACGGAAGAGATTCGCGGACTGGACCTGCCCGCCCTGCGGCCTTGGCTCGCCGAGCAGGTGGAGGGCCTCGAGGCGCCGCTGCGCTTCGAGTTGGTGGCCGCCGGCGGCTCGAACCTCACCTATCGCGTGGAGGACGCGGCGGGCCGCTGCCTCGCGTTGCGCCGGCCGCCGCTGCGTTCGCGCATCCGCACGGCGCACGACATGTCCCGCGAATGGCGCATCCTCGAGGCGCTGCACGCGCACCCGGAAGTGGGGGTTCCGGTGCCCGCGCCGCGGGCCTACTGCGCGGATCCCGAGGTGCTGGGCGCCGACTTCTACCTGATGGACTTCGCGGAGGGGTTGATCCTGCGCGGCCCCGAGGAGGCGGAGGGGCTCGACCCGAAGCAGTGTCGGGTCGCCACCGAATCGCTGATCGACGTGCAGGTCGCCATGCACCGACTCGACCCGGACGCCGTGGGGCTCGGTGAGCTGGGCCGGCGCGGGAGCTACGTGGAGCGCCAGTTGTCGCGCTGGCACAAGCAGTTCGAGGCGGTGAAGACCCGCGAACTCCCGCTCCTCGAGGCCCTGCACGCCAGGCTCGGTGCGGCCGTACCGCCGCAGCAGGGGGTGGGGCTCGTGCACGGCGACTACCGCTTCGATAATACGGTGCTGGGCGCGGATCACCGCGTCAGCGCGGTGCTCGATTGGGAACTCTGTACGCTGGGTGATCCGGTCGCGGACTTCGTGTGGTCGATGATGTACTGGAGCGATCCCGGGGAGGTCGGTGACTTCGGTTCCCCGTCTCCCACACGCCAGCCGAATTTTCCGCGCCGGGCCGAGGTCGTCGAACTCTATGCAAGGCGTTCCGGTTTCGACCTCTCGGGCTTCGACTACTACGTGGCTTTCAGTTGGTGGAAGATGGCCTGCCTGGTCGAGGGTGTGGTGGCGCGACTGCGAGCGGGTGCCGGCGGTGGCATGGCGACCTCCTCGCCCGAGCAGGTGATGGAGCGCGTGGATTCCATGCTCGAGCGCGCAGCAGAGGCCGCGGAGCGCGTGTAGTCCCAGCGGTGCGGTCCGTGCATCGCGCGTGCAGCCGGGACGCAAGATCCGGAGGCACGCCCAGTGGGCCTCGACCGAGTCGGTGGGGAAACCGATACAGTTAAGATGAGCGGGGGTTGCGCGCCGTTCCCGGTCGGAAGGGCCCGCTGACGGGCTTTCGCACCCCCGCAGGGCTGTTACCTCAACCCCAGGCTGGCACAATCCGATCTGATTTGGGAATCTAATCCCAAGCTATGAGCGAAACGCTGCAAGAGACACTTGGAAGGGCAATTCGGACGCTGATGCGTCCGCTGGCCCGCATCTTGCTCCGCAACGGCCTGCCCGTAGCGACGCTAGTGGAGCACGCCAAGCAGGCCTACGTGGATATCGCTGTCTCAGAGTTTGCCGTGCCGGGCCGAAAACCCTCGATCTCGCGGGTCTCGGTCATTACCGGACTCACCCGCAAGGAGGTGAGCCGCTTGATGAAGTCCGGAGACGCACCCAGCGCTCCCGTCGAGCGCTATCACCGGGCTGCGCGTGTGCTCACCGCCTGGGTGCGGGAGGACGACTTTCGCGACGCCGACGGTGAGCCGCAGGCCCTTCCGGTGGAAGGCGCCGGGGGCTTCGCGGAGTTGGTGCGAAGACACGGCGGCGACGTGCCGCATCGCGCGGTGCTCGACGAGCTGGTGCGGGTGGGCGCCGTGGAGCGTGGAGACGACGGGCGGCTGCGGCTGCTCACGCGCGCCTACGTGCCGCGTACCGGTGAGCAGGACAAGCTCGTCATCCTGGGCAGCGACGTGGCCGACCTGATGGAGAGCATCGACCACAACCTCACGCACGCCCCCAAGGAGGCCTTCTTCCAGCGCAAGGTCGCCTACGACAACTTGGTCTCGTCCTGCCTGCCCGACCTGCGCGCGGACGCGTCGGAACGCGCCCAGGCGCTACTCGAGCATCTCGATGCGTTCATGGCGGCGCACGATCGGGATGAGAATCCCGAGGTCGAGGGTTCCGGACGTTACCGCGCCGTACTCGGCATCCATTACCTCGAGCATCCGGTGGACGAAGAAGAGGAGACGTCATGAAGGAATTAGTCCGGTATCTGCTCTTCCTCGTCGTGGCGAGCCTGGTGCTGGCCTGCGGCGGTGGCGGAACCGATGTTGCCGGTGGTGGTATCGGTGGCACCGGTATCTCGAGCGGGCCGATCAGCGGTTTCGGGAGCATCTTCGTGGCGGGCACCGAGTGGGAGACGGGCGAGGCGGAAGTGCGCATCGATGGCGAACCCTATTCCGAGACCGATCTCAGGCTCGGCATGCAGACCCTCGTGCGCGGTACGAAGTCCGAGGCTGGCGCGACGGGCACGGCCACGAGCGTCGACGTCGACAACGCCGTGGAGGGTCCGATCTCGGCAATTCTCATCGTGGAGATGGACGGCGAAGGAGTCCTCGAACAGGTCACGTTCGAGGTGCTGGGTCGCACCATCGTGGCAGACCGTGGCACGGCCTTTACGGATGGCATCAGCCTGGAGGAGCTCGAGACTGCTCAAGGGCAGTGGGTCGAGGTGAGCGGTGTACCGGACGTGGGCGGGGCGATC
>JABSQX010000146.1 GCA_013215615.1 Myxococcales bacterium
GCTACCTCTATCGCGTTCTCCACGCACAGGGTCCGAATGCACCCGGGGGAGCCTACGACTACATGCATAACGGGGAGATGACGCGTGGCTTCGCGCTTCTCGCCTGGCCCGCGAAGTACGGCGCCTCCGGGGTGACGACCTTTCTCGTGAACCAGGTCGGGGTCTTGTACGAAAAGGATCTTGGTCCCGACACCAACAAGATCGTGTCAACCCTCCCGGTCTTCGACCCGGACAAAAGCTGGGTAATCGTTCCCGCGGAAGCCCAAACACTCCCCGACTCCTGAAGCGCAGCCTCACGCGCTTCAGAGCCGATCCGCTACGAAGTCACCCGATCGTCGCGTTCAGAAGATCGCGATGGGGTTGACGGGTGAACCGGTCCCTCCCGCCACCCGGAGTGGAGCCACCGAGAAGAAAAACTCCCAGCGCTTGCGCTCCGCGCAGGCGTCGGCGAGGACGCGCAGTTCGAGATTGTCGAGCAGGTGCACCCCCATGGCGACCAGGCAAACCTGGTGAATGGGTACGGGCCAGTTCTCGAGGCCGTAGCCCGGCATCGCGTCATGGATCCCGTCGCTGCCCAACACCGCGATCCGGCGCTCATGGAGGAAGGGAAGACAACGCGGATCGAGTCCCGCGAGACCGACTTCCATGGGCGACCACGGCCCGAATTTCGCCTCCCGCGCGTGGCGGCCCGTGTTGATCAAGAGGATGTCCCCCTCCTCCACCTCGAGGCCCTGTTCGGCTTCAGCGGCCTCGAGGTCTTCGGGTTGGATCCGGTCGGTCGGCTCGAGCCACGGGCCGCCGCGCAGCCGGGAGATGTCGAGCAGGACGCCGCGACCGGTGATGCCATCGCTCGCCGCCATGACGCTCCCCTTGCGGGCGCCGGTGCTCAGCACCTCCCCTGCTGGAAAGCCGTTGTACATCTTGCCATCGACGAGGACGTGACAGAGCGCATCGATGTGCGAGGACGCCATGCCGTGGAAGGCAATCCCGATGAAATCCATGGTCATCTCGAGCCCGGGCGCGCGCGGATCGCAGCAGGCATCACCTGCCACCACCATCATGTGCTGGGCGGGGTGGGGGTTGTTCGCAGAAGGATCCACCGGGAAGTCGAGCGCGCAACTGATCGCGGCACCGTCCCGGATGAGCGTCGCGGCGGCCGCGCGCTTCTTGTCGTCGATGTAGTTGAGGGCGCCGCGTTCGTCAGCTTCGCCCCACTTTCCCCAGTTCTTGACCTGCTCGAAGACCCCTCGTACCCAGTCCCCGGTCACCTCTTCCGCCACGTCGTGCTCCTCTCACTCATTTCCTCGCACTCCCGAGAGCCTGCAAGGACATTCAGCGACACGATCTCGCCCTCGATCTACCGGAAGAACCCGCAGGAGCGTACCAACTCGCGACGATGCTAGGGCGTCTCGATCCCCTGGTCGAAAAGGCCCGGCGCCCGGGATTATCCAAGCGATGCCGCTTCTCGAGAAGCGTCCGGCCGGTACCAGATCGGCGAGGTGATGGCGCGCTCCTGGATCGAATGGGTGGCGTCCTTGGCGCGCGGGACGCCGAGGCGAATCGCGTCCCAGCTGCTCCACCTACAGGTCGGGATCTGGAGCACGCGCACGTAGTAGAAGCTGCGCTGGGAGGCATCGAATTCCGGATCCGTCCAGGCCGCTGCGAGCTGCGGTGAGCCATCTTCCTCCCGATACGAGCAATCGGAGAAATCCGGCGCTGGTGCCTTGAAGGCGCATCGATGGCTGTTCGGGTCGGGTCGCTCCGCATTCGCACAGGCGATGTCGAAGACCTTCTCCTTGGCGCTCCCATCCTCGATCCAGCCCTTGATGACTTGGAGGCGCTCGAGCGGCGCCTCGCGCGGATCACGCAGCGCGTGGGCGAGCAGGGTCGGTGCCTTGCCGGGCACGGAGCCCACGAGTTCTCCCCCCATGGGTACTCCCTTCGCGTAGCCGCGCTGCACCATCTCGTCCCCGAGATCTTCGCTTGCGAGGTCGAACCCTGCGAAGAGGCGAACTCGGATGCGCGGCCCCGAAGTCGAGAAGGTCTCGCGGGCGCGCATGGCATCGAAGAGATCCTCGCGCGTGTTTGCAGGTGCCCAGATACCGGCGAGCCCCGCCGCGCTGAAGGGATTGCTCAAGCCCAGTGGGCCGAGGGGGCTACCCTGAACGAGGCCCAGTCGTACTTCGGGCGTGCCATCGACGATACCGAGCTTGCCCGTGTAGTTGTCCTCCTCCACGGGGCTCGAGGCGTTGTGCCCGTCCGAACTGCCCAGTACGCCGAAGCGGTAGGGGTTCACACCTCTCTCTTCCTCGAGTTCGAGTCCGGTCTTGAAGGCGTGGCGCGCATAGCTGCCGGCGGGCTGGCTGAGATCGGCGGGGCGTCCGAGGATCGTGCCCAGCACCTCGAAGTTTGCCCACTCGTCGCCTGGAGAGAGCGCCGGATGCGTCTCCGACTGGCCCTTGATCTGCATCACTTCACTCACGGGCTCGTTGCGCAGACGCTGCTCCGCGTAGGCGGTATCCAGGGGAACGCCCGCGGTGTCGACGCGCTGATACATGAGACCGTTGCTGCCGTTCGAGTTGTGGGGGATGGAGATGAGGTCGGAGCCCTCGGCCCGTGCGGCGTCCATGTAGTCCCAGAGATCTTCTGGGTTCTCGGAGTCGAAGCTCGAAAAGGGCTCGCCGGGCACGTCGGATCCGCGGAAGACGACGTTTCGATGCAGATTCTGCCCCTTGGGCATGGAAGTGTACTCGTAGGCGACGAAGGCCGTGAAGGTGCCAGGAACATCGTGGCGATTGGCGAGGTCGACGAGACGCTTCCACGCGGGGGCCCGCAGGTCTCCGGGAAGAAGTGTTGGGAAGGGCCCGCCGCGCCAGAAGGAGTTCAACAATCGGCTCATCGCGGGCGCCGACTTCGCGGGGTCGTCGTCCATCATCGCCTTCACCACCGGGAGCTGGCGGCGCGGATCATTTTCGTCGAGCAATGCCATGGGCACGCCCATGTAGTTGGCGTGCTCGGAGATCGCCACGAAATCGAGTGGTGGGCCCTGCATGCGGATCTGTTCGCCCGATACGTGATCGATGGCCCCGCCTCGCACGTAGCGATAGGCATCCTCGGGCGTCACCCGGACCCGGAAGACAAAAGCATCGAGTGACCAGGCCGAGTGGATGTGGAGGTCGCCAAAGAAAGCGTCCTTTTCGGGGTTGCGCGGGATCGCCGCCGAAGGGTCCGATCTCGTCTCCGTGGCGCGCGCACTCGCGGGCGCCTCCTCCGAGGCACCGCAAGCGAGGAGGGGTCCGGCCACGATTGCCCCGACGAGGGCGAATCGTCTCCAGCTCGTAGTCAAAGAAGCCTCCAGTCCGGGGCTGATCGCGTCTTCATAACTCGAACCCAGCACGTGTAGAAGTTTCAAGCGCGCCTCATGCAACCCAGGCAGTCCATTATGACGAGTCCCCGAGGGATCCAAAGCAGACTGGAGTACGCGGGAGAATCCCTCCAAGAAAAACTCCGCTTCATCATGAAGCCGCGACGGACCCGCTATCCGTTGGACTGCAGCCGCACGCGCATCGCGTGTCTCCACAAGGCCAGTAATCCCGGGCTCGTCTCTTCATCATCCCCTCGCGGGGGTTCGCTCGAGGACACGCATCAGGGCCGCGCTCAGTTCATCGGGGGCCGAGAGCATGGGCGAGTGGCTCGTCGCGAAACCTTCGCTGTAACGCATGTGCCGAGCAATTTCGCGTTGATAATCCGGCAGCACTGCGCGGTCATGATCGCACCACAGATAGGTGGACGGGACGCTCTCATACAACGGCGGCCCCGGTCTCGAGAGAGGGCCGTATGCCAGGTTGGGCCGAAGCTTGCCGATCGCCCACTCGGTCATTTCGGGATCGCAATCGTGGTAGAAGAACTCGCGCGCCACGGCTGCATCGATGGTCATGACTCCATCGTCGCTGGTATCGACGGAAGCGATGAAGCGCGGCTCGACGCCCTCCTGCACATCGGGAAGTCCGGGGCCAACGACGGGCCCCGCGAGAAAGACCGCATGACCGATACGTTCCGGCCCGAGATGACTCAGCGAAACACAACCAAGGGAGTGGCCCACGACCGCCACGCTACAGCCTTCCGACGCGAGCGCATCGACCTCTTCGCGAACGGCTGCCGCATCTTCCTCGAGGCCCCCGCGGTAGAGTTCCACGCAGCGACAGACGACTTCAGGAGACTGCATCCTGCGTACGATCTCATCCCAGCACCACGGCCCGTGGAACGCGCCGTGTACGAACAACAGGGCTCGAATCGTCATGGGAGACCACCTCTCGCGCGATCCGCCGAGGCCGATCGCCTCCTCTCGGACACGCCCTTCGAAGCCTCATCGAGGCTAGCGGATGGGAACTTCAACGACCCTCCATGCACGTTTCGCTATGCCGAGTGTGTGGACACCGCCGACTTCGACGGTCTGTCCGAACTCTTCGCGAAGGGCGGCATCCGATCCATGAAAGCATCCGCGGCTACGGTGCCAGGGGCTTTATCCCGGGCTCATTGCTTTTCGGGACGCCGACCGGGTCTGGCGAAGGTCCGCCAGCTGCAAGAACCTCGAGGCTCTGCGTAGCCGGCACGGCCGCTTTCCGAAATCGCACCTTTCGGCCGCGGGGGTCGGGCTCAGCGGGAGGGTGCAGAAGTTGCGACGACGTTCCCGTTCGCACAGCCCACCAGCAATTCCGCGAGTTCCGCGGGGCGGGAAAGGAAGGGGGAGTGGTCGCCGTCGAGCAGCAATGGCTCGCGTCCGCCCAACCAGCGGCGCGCTTCGCGCAGCGCCCACTCGAAGCGCACGGCGCGATCGTGGCGAGCGAGAATCACCTGCAAGGGAGCATCGGGCCATGTCTTGAGGGGCAACGCCTCCACGAGGCGCCGCTCCCCCTGCCAGCGCAGGCTGTCCGCCGCCCAGGCCGCGACTTCGGGCGGGCAATCGTGGTAGAAGACGCTGCGGGCGCTGTCGGCTTGCATGCGCCGCGCGCCATCCGCACGCTGCGCCGTCCGGGCCTCGCGATACTCCGGGGTCACCATGTCCGCGAAGGCCTCGGCGGAAATCTCGCCAATTCCGGTGGGCACGCAGCAGAGGAAGATCATGGCGCGCGCCGGGCGGCGTGCGGCCAGCAGGGGCAGCGTGCGGCCACCCCGGGAGTGTCCTACCAGGATGACGTCCTGCGACCCGTCAAGTGCCGCCTCCACGCACTCCGCGTAGTCTTCGGGCCCCGCCGAAACATCCTCGCAGGGAAGGTCCGGGCCCACGGCGCGATGCCCGCGGGCTTCGAGTTCGGGGATCAGGTCTCGCCAGCACCAACTCCCGTGCATGGAGCCGTGCACCAGGGCAAAGACGCTCACCTCGAAGCCCCCGGCATTCCGTCTTCCCCCGCGCGCCGCTCGCTAACCCACGTGCTCGTGCACGTAGGCGTCCACGCAGTCCGCAATGTAGTTCATCGCGTCATCCGCGAGCGCGTGGTTCATCGGCAGGATCAATCCCGTCTCCATCACGCGGTCCGCGTTGGGAAGACCCGCCGGGTCCACGCGCATGGGGCGGTCGCGGAAGGCGGGCTGCCGGGTGATGTTACCGCTCCAGACCATCCGGGTGTCCACGCCCTCCCCTTCCATGTACTGCTGGAAGTGCCCGCGGCGAATGTCGGAATCCGCCCGAATCAGGATGGGATACATGTGCCAGCCGGTTTCGATGCCCGGCGTGGTACGCGGCAGCGTGAAACACGCCGGATGCCGAGCCAGGCGCGCGCTCAGGATCTCGAAGTTGCGCTGGCGCCGGGCGAGATTGGCGGGCAGCTTGCCCATCTGCACGACCCCGAAGGCCGCGGAGAGTTCCGAGGGCTCGAAGTTCCAGCCCACCTCGTCGAAGATGAAGAGGTTGTCGTACTCCATGCCACCCAGGTCGGAAAAGAAGCGCCGCCCCTGCCCCTTCTGGCTACCGAAGATCTGGGGCTCACTGCGCCGCCCCCAGCGCCGCAACAGCAAGCAGCGATCGGCCAGGGCTTCGTCGTCGAGTAGCACCATGCCGCCGGTTCCCGCGGCCGTGATGATGTGGCTCAGTGCGAAGCTGGTGACGCTGATATCGCTGCGTGTTCCCGTGGGTGTGCCGTTCTGCGTGGCGCCCAGGCAATCGCAGCTGTCCTCCACCACCTGCAGGCCGTGCCGGTCGGCGATGGCGCGGATGCCCTCCCAGTCCGGGCAGTTGCCCGTGAGGTTGGGGGCCAGGATCGCCCGGGTACGCGGACCGATGTTCCGCTCGACCTGCTCCACGTCGATCTGGTAGCTGTCCGGGGTGACGTCCACGAAGACCGGCGTGAGGCGGCTGCGCACCATGGGCGCGATGTCAGTCGAAAAGGTGAGGGGCGAGGTGATGATCTCGTCGCCCTCCTGGAGGCCCAACAGCTCGATGGCGAGGTAGAGGGCCGACGAGCCCGAGTTGCACATGACGCCGCGTCTCTTGCCGAAGCTCTCGGCCACCAGCCCTTCCATCGCCCGGGTCTGCTTGCCGATGCGCAACGCCGAGGCGCCCCCCCGGAGCACCTCCACCACCGCCTGGATCTCCTCCTCGTCGTGGACACTGCCCGCGTATTCGATCCGCATCCGATGCCCTCCCGGAGTCCCCAACTCGATGCGGCCTCGACGAGGCCGGCCGCGTCCTCATGGGTAGCAGCACGCGATCCGCGGGGCCGCACCCAGCGCGCCCGTGCGGAGGGAGCTGCCGGGACGCGCTACCTTGCCGAGCAATCTCGCGGGCCGCGCCGGGCCCGTCCACGAAGATCGAAGGGGGAGGCCATGCACGGCACGACCGCAAGAGGAATCGGAGCCGTGGTCGCGATGCTGCTCGTTCTCGCCTCGGGTGCCTGCACGACCACCTACACGCACGCCGACGTCGAGGCCGCAGAGCAGCGCGACGATGCGCGAGCGAAGGTCGAAGAACGGGTCGACGCCGAGATCGGCGCCACCGGCGGCACCGCGGACGCGATCACCCGCGAGCGCCTCGCCGAAGAGGGCGAGTGGATGGCCGACGAGGCGATGGACTGAGAACCCGCTAGAGGCCGGGACTGCCCTTCGCCCGGTATTCCTCCACCGCCGCCGCCAGCCAGGAGAGATCGTCGTCCTGGGCGACGCGACGCGCGCGCGCGGGATCGATGCCGTAGACGCGCGCTGCGTTCTCGCCGAGGATCTTGCGCTTGATCTCCGGCGTGAGTTCCGGGTAACCGAATTGCTCGCGCATCTCCGGGGGAATCTGGAAGGCCCGGAAGGCGTCGATGGAGACCTGGGAGGGTCCGTACCAGATGGAGTCGGTGCCCCAGACCACGTTGTCCTCGCCCACCGCCAACAGCAGCTTGCCGAGTACGTGGGCCGCTTCCTCGGGTCGACGGATCAGGCAGAACCAGGTGGTCCCCAGTTCCGCGTAGACGTTGCTGCCCGGCCCCACGCCGGCATCGCGCAGGCTTGCGACCAGGCGGTTGGTGCCCACGTCAGCCGTCTCCGGGCTGAAGGGACCCTCCTCGGGCGCGTCGCCCGAGGGGAACTCGTAACCCGAGTGGTAGATGACGAAATCGATGCCCGGGAAGGCCTTGGCGGCGGGCCCCACGTCCCGGGGCGAACCCGCGGGCACCATCTGGCTGATGCCCTTGTGGGCGCAGACCAGGGGAACCTCCAACTCCAGGGCCTTCTCGAGGAAGGGCACTCCCGTGGCCTCGTCGTCGAGCCACCAACCTTGCTCGGAGCCCTCCGCGAAGCCGTCGATCGAGCCCATCGTGTAACACTTCCAACCCACCGGTCGGAAGCCTTCGAGTTCCCGCTCCATGCCCTCGATCTCGCCGGGCAGATCCGCGTGCACCACGCAGTGATTGAGGAGGCGGCCGTTGGCGCCGAGACGATCCAGCAGCTCACGGGTCGCCGCCATCTCGCGATTGAAGAGCATGCGCGAGGGCGACAAGCCGGGACCCGAGGTGAGCACCGCCACCGCCGTCTCGCTCTCCACGAAGACGCAACGCAGGTAGTGGGCGAGGTCATAGCGGTCGAGCGAATCGATCCCGCGCCACCACTCGGGCTGCACGGCTCGATACATGTCCGCGATGGCGCTGTTCCAGCTCCCCATGGCCTCGGGACGATCGGACACGTAGTGGGTCTGCACGTCCACCACCAGTTGGTCGCCGCCGAGCGCCTCGTCGGCCGCGGCACGATCCTCCGCCGCTGCGGGGGGTAGCTCGTAGTAACGCCGCCCACCCACTTCGTTGAGGGCCAGCAGGCCCGCCGCCGTACCCGGGCGCGTCGACCAGTAGTCGGCCAGCGAAATGCCCAGACGCCGCGCACTCTCGGGCCCACGCGCCGCCACGCGCGCTATGACCGCCCACTCGCGCGAAGTGTAGGCGGGAGGCAGGAACTCGTCGCTGTGGCGGCGCTGCAGGAGAGCGGGGAGTTCCGGAGCGCGTCGGGGGAGCTTCACGCCGGAACCTTAGCCCGGCTCTTCTCGAAGGGCCGAGAAGACGCCCGGCGGCCCGGCGCGAAGCGGCCCCGACGTTGTAGGCTTCGTGGTGCAGGGAGGGCACGACATGGCCAGGCTCGCGGGCAAGGTGACGCTGGTAACCGGTGGCGCACGCGGCATGGGGGCCGCGATCTGCCGACTCTTCGCCAAGGAGGGCGCGCGGGTCTGGGTGGCGGACGTGCTCGATGCCGAGTGCGAGGCACTCGCCAAGGAGATCGGCGAGGCCGCCCGCGCCCTGCGCCTGGACGTGCGCCGGGAGGAGGACTGGGAGCGGGCCCGCGAGGTCCTCGACGAAGCAGGCCCGGGTCTCGACGTGCTGGTCAACAATGCGGGCGTCGCCCACCAGGCCCCCTTGGTCGACTATGCGCTCGAGGACTACCGGGCGGTGCTCGACGTCAACCAGGTCGGGGTCTTCCTGGGCATGCGCACCGCGGCCCGCATGATGCAGGGCCGCGGCGGCTCCATCGTGAACATCGGCTCCACCCAGGGGATCACCGGCATGAACGACGTGATCGCCTACGTGTCCAGCAAGTTCGCGGTGACCGGGATGACGCGTGCTGCCGCCTTGGAACTCGGCGAGGAGGGCATCCGCGTCAACACCATCCACCCGGGTTACACGAACACCTCGATGACCAACCCCGAGGGCGCGGAAACCTCGCCCATGGCAGCCTTCGTGGAGGCCACGGTGCCGCTTGCGCGCATGGGAGAGCCCGAGGACGTGGCCCGCATGGCGCTCTTCCTGGCCTCGGACGAGAGCGCCTACTCGAGCGGCGGCTCCTTCAGTGTCGATGGCGGCGCGCTGGCGGGTTGGCGGATCCCGAAGGACAGCCGCCCTCCCCCGGACTGAGGGCGGGGCGGCGGCTAGCCGCCGATTTCGCGGGAGGGTTGGGCGGCCACGTGTCGACCGGCCCGAAAGCCGAAGACGAAACCGTTTCCCAGCGTGCCACCCCCACTCGGGTACGCCCAGCCAAAGGCCCCGGCGGCGGTGTTGCCGGCCGCGTAGAGGCCCTCCACGACCCCGCCCCCCTGCCCCCGCACCTGGGCGTCGGCGTTGAGACGTGGGCCGCCGTTGGTGCCGAGCGTGCCCGGGTGGACGACCACCGCGTAGTAGGGGGGCTGGTCGAGGGGACGCACACTCCCGGGGCCCATCAAGCCCAGTTCGTGGCGCCGGAAGTCCGGATCCTCACCGTGGGCAGCGTGCTCGTCGAAGCGCGCCACGGTGGCCTCCAATACGTCGGGGTCGAGATCGATCTGCCCGGCGAGTTCGCGAATGCTCGCCGCCCGGGGCATCCACTCCGGCGGCTCCCCGTCGGGCAGCATCGAGAGGATCTGGGTGGCCTCCTTGACCCCCTGGTCGAAGATCATCCAGGCCGGCGCCTCGTTGGGGAACTCGATGCGGGTGGGATCGAAGTGCCCAAAGGTCTTGGGAAAGTCGTTGTAGGGCAGCGACTCGTTCGCAAAGCGCACGGCGTGGCGGTTCACGATCAACGAGCCCGGCTCCCCGCGCCCCCACTCGAACTGCGGGACCAACTCGCCATCGCGTTCGATCTCGGGATCGAACATGGCGGGTTGCCCCCAGTAGGAGTTCATGTTGGCGAGTTGGGCGCCCGCCTCCATGGCCATCTGCAGGCCGTCGCCCACGTTGTTGGGGGGCGTCAGCGGCTTCACGTCGTAGCCGATGAAGCTGCGAACCAGCTCGGGGTTCCACTCGAAGCCACCGCAGGCCAACACCACGCCCTTGCGGGCGCCCACCGTCTGGCTGTCGCCAGGGCCCTCGTAACGCACCCCCACCACGACTCCGTCCACGACCACCAGCTCCCGGACCGGCGATTCCAGGGCCAACTCGACCCCGCGATCGAAGAGCCCCTTCGCGAGCATGGCGATGAGGGCCGCACCCTTGACGCGGATGTCCTCGGCCTCCCGGCGCGCCAGCTCCTCCTGCATGTCCGGAACACTGCCCGCGAACTCCTCGCCCAGTGTCGAAACCGCTCCCAGCGACATCAGGGTGGAGCGCGAGGCCAGGCGATCCCGCCACTCGGGCAGCTCCCGGGCGACCGGGTAGGGGACGGGCTCCACGGAGCGCGCAGCGGGCTTCTTGCCGGGCACGTCGAAGGGGAAGTAGTAGTCGGGAAAGTTGTCCACCGTGGCCATCTGCACGGGAGTCTTCGATTCGAGGTAGGCGAGCATTTCCGGCGCCGTGTCCACGAAGACCTCGATGAGCTGGGGATCGTGCTCATGCCCCATGGCGAGGCGGGAGATGTAGGCGATGGCCTCCTCCCGCGAATCATCGACGCCGGCAGTCGACATGTGATGGTTGCCGGGCAGCCACATCACGCCGCCGGAGACCGCGGTGGTACCACCGATCATGTCGGCTTTCTCGACCACCAGCACCTCGGCGCCGCCGTCGTGGGCCAGCGTCGCCGCGGTGAGGGCCGCGCCCCCACTGCCCACCACGACGACGTCCACGCAGCGATCCCATTGCTCCGGCAGGCTCGTGATCATCTCGAATCTCCCCTACGGGTTCCTGGAGGTTGAAGGCACCTGAAATGGATACCGAAGGCCGGACGAGGGCGCCGCAACCCGCGGCTCCGGCAGCCGCGCATGGACCGCCAACTCGCTGGATCCGCGGCTAGGGGGACTCATCGAGCAGACGTTCGAGCTCCGCCACCAGCGCCGCATCGCGGGGCTTCACGCGCGAGTTGTAACGGGCCACCACCCGGCCCTCTCGATCCACCAGGTATTTTTCGAAGTTCCACTTCACGGGTCCGCCGAGCGGTGCGGGGAGCGCCCCCAGGTAGGCGTAGAGGGGATGTGCGTCGTCGCCCAACACGCGCACCTTGCCGAACATCGGGAAGTCCACCCCGTAGTTGGCGCGGCAGAAGGCGCCGATTTCGGCCTCGCTGCCGGGTTCCTGGCTGCCGAAATCGTTGGACGGAAAGCCCAGGACGTTGAAGCCACGATCCCGGTACTCGTGGTAGAGGGCCTGAAGGCCCTCGTACTGCGGGGTGAAACCGCATTCGCTGGCGGTGTTGACCAGCAACAGCACCTGGCCGCGATAGCGCTCGAGGGATTCGCTATCGCCTCCCAGGCGGCGCGCCTCGAGATCCAGCGGGGAGTTCCGCGGAGCCTCGGGCGTGGCGACGCCCGCGGACTCCGAAGCGGAGGCCGGCGGCGCCACCGCCAGCAAGCCGATCGCCAGCAGCTTGCAAACACGGGCGGTGCCCACGCGTCGTCGTTCGAACATCGGGAGTCTCCTGTCGTTCCCCCTACTCTAGGCCGTCCTCGCCGCGCAGCCGAACCGGGCACCTCGCGCTCCCCGCGCGCCTGGATTTGACAGCGAGCGCCCGCGGCGCGATCGTGCGCAGACCCAGACGGAGGAACCCCCATGCGCTTCTGCATCGCCGAATCGATGTGCGACACCACCCACTATCTTCCCATCGCGAAAGCCGCCGAGGAGGTGGGCTTCGATACCTTCAGTCTCGGAGACAGCATCATCTACCCCGAGGTCGCCGTCGGCGACTACCCCTACACGCAGACCGGCGACCGTTCCTTCCTGGATGGGGTGCCCTTCCCGGATCCCTTCCAGATGTTCGCCGCCATGGGCGCCGTCACCGATCGCATCCAGATGATGACGGGCGTCCTCAAGCTGCCGATCCGCAATCCGGTGCTCGTCGCCAAGCAGCTGAGCTCGCTGGCCGTACTCACCAACGAGCGCTTCATCCTCGGAGTGGGCCTGAGCCCCTGGCTCGAGGACTTCCAGGCCACCGGTGAGGACTGGAAGACCCGCGGCTCGCGCATGGATGAGATGATCGAGATCCTGCGCGGCCTGATGGTGGGCGACTACTACGAATTTCATGGCAAGCACTACGACATCGCCCGCATCAAGCAGTGCCCGGTGCCCAGCCGCTGCCCGCGTATCGTCTACGGAGGGCACACCATGGCCGCCTACCGCCGCGCGGCGCGACTCTGCGACGGCTTCACGTTCATTGACCTGGATACCGCCGAACTCGCGGAGCGGGTCGGGATCATGCGCGGGCTGCTCGCCGAATGCGGGCGTGAGAAGGAGCCCTTCGAGATCTACGCGGGCGTCACGGATGCCAGGAGCCTGGACGACTACAAGCGCATCGAAGATCTCGGCGTGGACGCGGTCTTCCTGGGCTATCGAAACGCCTACGAGCCGGACACCATGACGCTGCAACAAAAGCTCGACGCCGTGAAGCAACTCGGCGACAACGTGATCGCCAAGTACTGAACCCGCGAGATCGGGTTCGGGCGCGGCGCGCGCCGGGACTTCGGGCCACGCCCCCACGAGGAGGAAATCAGATGATCCTTGGACTCCACCACGCCGCCATGGCGGTGCCCGACATCCAGAAGGCCATCGACTTCTACTGCGGGGTCGTGGGCTTCGAGATCGTGATGGACATGGCGCTCCCCACCGAGTTGCCGGGCATGGCCCAGGCCATGGGAATCGAGGACTGCGGGTGCCAGGTGCGCATGATCAAGAAGGGGAACTCCTGCATCGAACTCTTCGAGTTCAAGGACACCTCCCCCGGCGACCCCGCACGCCCCGTCAACCTCCAGGGCATCACCCACTTCGCGCTGGTCACCGACGACTTCCAGGCCGACTTCGATCACCTCGCGGCCAATGGCGTGGACTTCAATACGGCGCCCTTCGGAGCCTCTCCCAATCTCTTCGCCTACGGGCGGGATCCCTTCGGCAACGTCGTGGAACTCCTCGAGCACGCACCGGGCACGCCCAACGCGCTGGAGTTCCCGGGCTGAAGCAAGGCTCGGGGCCGCGATTCGCCCCGCCACAGTCGCACGCTCCCGCATCACTCCAAGCGCCCAGAGCCACTCCCCCGTGGGGGGGCGCTGGCCCGGGGAGATTTCTCTTTGCCGATGGCCGCGGGGCTGCCAAACTGGAGGAGAGTGCGCTCTACCCCCCATTTGCGGGGCGCGGAGCCTACGCCCTGCTCCGGGAGCCCCCATGCCCAGAACCCCGCAACGAGCCGCCAGCTTGCTCGCTCTTGCAGCCTTC
>JABSQX010000147.1 GCA_013215615.1 Myxococcales bacterium
AGCACCTGGGTACTGCTGTGCTACGTGGCGCTACTGCTCTGGGGGCTCGTGGTCGCGCGCAACTCCAAGGATGACTTCGGGGCGTTACTGGCAATTGGAGTGGTGAGCTGTCTCTTCTGGCCGGCCGCGCTGAACGTCGGCATGGTGCTGGGCCTGGCACCGGTGATCGGCGTCCCACTGCCCTTCTTCTCTTACGGGGGGTCGGTGCTCGTGGTTTCGCTGATGTTGGTGGGCTTGCTGCTCAACATCTCGATGCGCCGCTACGTCTTCTGAGATCCGCGCTGAATTGCGGCTCCTCAGCGCGATGCGCAACATGGCATCGCTTCGGTCGCGCGCTCAGGCGAGCAGGCCCTTCACCATGTTTTCGAAGTCACTCTTGGGCCGGGCGCCCGTGATCTGCTCGACGACCTGGCCATCCTTGAAGGCGAGGATGGTCGGGATGGCGCGCACCCCGTACTGGCCCGGGGTCGCGGGGTTCGAGTCGATATCCATCTTGACGATCTTGACCTGGTCCCCGTACTCGCCCGCGAGCTCCTTGATGATCGGGGCGATCTGCCGGCAGGGCCCACACCACTCCGCCCAGAAATCGATGATCGCGGGCTTCCCCGCTTCGAGGACCTCGCGCTGGAAGCTCTGGTCCGTGACCTCACTGACTTCTGACATCTGCTTTCTCCCTTGCTGCCCGGAATGTCGGCCGCAGCGGACCGCCGGCAGTCAGACGCTAGCCCATCCTCTCATTCCCCCGCGTGGGAGGCTCTCCGGGCGGAAGCGTGGAGGGCTGCTGGGTGGGGGTCGCGCGGACGACGCGGCTGTGGAACTTTCGCGGTGTGCGTGACGAGCCGCGGCGGGCTTATGCCAGCTCCCGCCGGGCGCCGCGTGTGGGGGAGACATGGCCCGGATCGTGCTCCAGGAAGGCGATATCACGGAAGCCGCCGTGGATGCCATCGTGAACGCCGCCAACAGCGACCTGCTCCTGGGCAGCGGGGTCGCCGGCGCCATCCGCGAACGCGGGGGCCCCAGCATCCAGCAGGAATGCGACGCCCTGGGCCCGATCGACGTGGGCGCGGCGGTGCTCACGGGTGCCGGTGAGCTGCCCGCCCGCTACGTGATCCATGCCGCCGGGATGCGCCTCGGAGAGGAGGCGAGCGAGGATTCGGTGCGCCGCGCGGTGCGGAGCAGTCTCGAGATCGCCTGCGCGAAGGGTCTCCGGAGCATCGCGCTGCCCGCCATCGGGGCGGGGGTGGGGGGGCTCGCCCCGGGCCGCTGCGCGGAGATCCTGCTCGAGGAGGCTCGCGCGCGGCTGGAGGCCGGTGGATCGCTCGAGGAGATTCGCTTCGTGCTCTTCGGGGAGCCCAGCTTCCGGGTCTTCGAGAGCGTGGACGATGCGGCGCGCGTCGCAGCGCAGATGCAGCGCATGAAGGGGCGCTGAATGCCCTCGAGAGAGCCTCAGGCTAGAGATTCGAGCGGTCGAAGATCGAAAGTGTCGCTGCGCGCCTAGGCCGCGCAGGGCGGGGAGAGCCGGGCATGGTCGTATCCCTCTACCAGATCGTCGCGGGCCTGTATCTGATCGCCTCGGTGGCGGCGGCCGCGGGCTACTCGCTGTCCCACCAGGGACTCGCGCGCGTCGCGGTCAGCACCCTGGTGCTGGGATGGGGGCTTCACGTGCTGGGCTTCGCCACGCTGCACACCCTCGACCCCGCGCCGCCGCTCACCGATCCCGGCGTGCTGCTTTCCTTCATGGCCTGCGTGGGCGTGGGCGCCTTCCTGTTGATGTTGCGCCGTCGTCGGCTGCTGGGCCTCGTGGCCTTCGTCGCCCCGTTGGCGTTCATCAGCGTCTTCTTCGGGCAATTGCGCTTCGGCGCCGCGGATGCTTCCGGGGTCACGTCCTCCGGGCTCCTCGAGCACGCGCACGTGCTGTTGGCCAGCGCCGGCCTCGCGCTCCTCGCCCTGGGGAGCCTCGCGGGAGAACTCTTCCTCGTCGAGCATGGCCGCCTCAAGCGCAAGCGCGGGCCCCAGCTCGGTGGACTGCTTCCCTCCCTCGAGGCCCTGGATCGCGCGAGCGCCGCGGCCCTGCTGGTGGGATTCTCGCTGCTCTCGCTTGGCGTGGTGAGCGGGGGGATCTGGATCCAGCGCTTCGGGTCCTTCTCGGGAAGCGACGGTCACGAGTTGGCGTTCGCTCTGTTCTGGATGGTCTATGCGGGGCTGGTCGTCCAGCGCTTCGGCGCGCGGGCGTCGGCCCGTCAGTGCGCGATCGGGTCGGTGGCCGGATTCGTGCTGCTGATGCTGGGGCTGCTCGGGTCGGAGTGGCTGTCGTGAGGCTGCTGCTCCTCGGCGTGAGCCATCACACGGCGCCACTCGCGATTCGCGAGCGGCTGGCCGTGGACGACCCGGTCCCGGTGCTGGGCAAGCTCCTCGAACACGAGGCGCTGGACGAGGCGGTGCTGCTCTCCACCTGCAACCGCACCGAGGTCCTGGTGCTGACCCGCGACCTGGAGGCGGCGCGCAGGCGTTTGCAGCGGCTCTTCCAGGTCGAGCTTCCCAGCGCTGCGGGCGGGATCTCCGAGGGCGAGATCGAGGAGTTCGTCTACGAGCTTCAGGATGGCGAGGCCATGCGCCACCTGCTGCGAGTGGCCTCGGCACTGGATTCGATGGTGATGGGCGAGCCCCAGATCCTGGGGCAGACCAAGGACGCCTATCGCGCCGCGGCAACCTGCGGGGCTTCGGGGCCGATCCTCGATCGCCTGTTCCAGCGGGCTTTCTCCACCGCCAAGCGCGTGCGAAGCGAGACGCGCCTGGCTGAGCGCTCGACCTCGGTGGCGCGCGTTGCCGCGCGCCTGGCGGGCCAGATCTTCGAGGATTTCTCGGAGAAGCAGGCGCTGATGGTGGGGGCCGGCGAGATGATCGAGCTGGCCCTGGCGGCCCTGAGGGATCGGGGGCTCGAGCGCCTGGCGGTGGCGAACCGCAGCGCGGAACGTGCCTCGGCGCTGGCCGTTCAGTACGGCGGCAGCGCGCACGGCCTCGACGAACTCCCGGCACTGCTCGCCGAGGCGGACATGGTGCTCACCTGCATTGCGCTCGATCGGCCCGTGATCACGTCGGTACTGCTCTGGGACGCCCTGCGCGGGCGCCGGGGGCGTCCACTCTTCGTGATCGACATCGGAGTACCCCGCAACGTGGATCCGGCTGTGGATGTGATCGACGAGGTGTATCGCTACGACCTCGACGATCTCGCCGGCATGGTGGACGAGAACGTCGAGGAGCGTCAGCGCGAGCAAGCCCGCGCCGAGGTGATCATCTCCGAAGAGCAGCAGAACTTCGATGGCTGGTTCGTGGCCCTGCGCGCGGTGCCGACCATCAAGGACGTGCGTGCCCGGATCGAGGAGATCCGCAGCAGCGAACTCGAGCGCAGCCTCGGGAAGCTGGCACTCGACGAGTCCCAGCGCGAAGGCGTTGAGGCGCTCACCCAGGCGATGGTCAACAAGATCCTCCACGCGCCGCTCACGCGGCTGCGGCGCGAGGCCGAGCGCGAGGAGGGGCTGGTCTATCTCGAGGTGGCGCGTCTGCTCTTTGGTCTCGACGATGAAGATCCTCCGGGCGGTGGAGAGACCCGGTGAAGCCGGTCCGAATCGCCACCCGCAGGAGCGCCCTGGCCCTGTGGCAGGCGCGCTACGTGGCGACGCGCATCGAAGAAGAGCTGGGCGCACCCGTCGAGTTGCTGCCGCTCTCTACCTCCGGTGATCGCCTGCGTGGCCCGCTGGCTGTTGCCGGGGGCAAGGGGCTGTTTGTCAAGGAGATCGAGCAGGCCCTGCTCGAAGGCCGCGCAGACGTCGCCGTCCACTCCGGCAAGGATCTGCCCGCCCATCTCCCGCCCGAACTCCCGATCGTAGCGGTGCCGCCGAGAGAGGACGCGCGCGACGCGCTGCTCGCCGCCCGACGCGGCACGCTCCTCGCGGATCTCCCGCAGGGGGCGCGGGTGGGTACGGGCAGTGTGCGCCGCGCCGCCCAGTTGCGGCGGCTCAGGCCGGATTTCGAGATCGTACCGCTGCGTGGCAACGTGCCCACCCGCATCGAGAAACTCGAATCCGAGTCGCTGGATGCCGTGATCCTGGCCTGCGCGGGCTTGGAGCGCCTGTCGCTGGCTTCGCGCATCGATGAGCGCATCTCGACCGCTCAGCTCCTGCCCGCGGTGGCCCAGGGTTCGTTGGCCGTTCAAGCGCGGCGCGGTGAGACTCTCGCCGAGGAACTCACGGTACTGGGGGATCCCGCCAGCGCGGCTCGCTTCGAGGCGGAGCGCGCCTTTCTCGCGGAGTTGGGGGGCGACTGCAGTGCGCCCATCGCCGCCCTCGCGGAAACCATCGACGCAGATCGCCTGCGTTTCCAGGGTCTCGTGCTTTCACCCGATGGTCGCCGCAGCGCGGAGACGCAGAGCGAGGCCCCGGTCGATCACGCTGCCCAGGCGGGTCGGGAGGCCGGGCTCCGGGTGCTCGCGGAAGGGGGCCGCGAAATTCTCGCCGACGCCCAGGCGGATCTGCCCGCATGAAGGGGCGCGTGATCCTGGTGGGGGCGGGGCCGGGTGCTCCGGACCTGTTGACCCTGCGCGGGGCCCGAGCACTGCGGGAAGCCGACGCCGTGGTCTACGACGCCTTGGCGTCTAGGGAACTGCTGGCACTGGTCCCCGAAGGTGCGGAACTCCACGACGTGGGGAAGCGCGGTCACGAGGCGCCGACCCGCCCCCAGGAGGAGATCACCGAGTTGCTGTTGCGCCTCGCCCGGGAAGGCAAGCGGGTGGTGCGCCTCAAGGGCGGTGACCCCTACGTGTTCGGCCGCGGGGGCGAAGAGGCCAGCGCCTGTGTGGAGGCGGGTATCCCCCTCGAGGTGGTGCCTGGCGTCTCCTCCATCTTTGGCGCGCTCGCCTACGCGGGCATCCCCGTCACCGACCGCCGCCACGGCGCCTCCTTCGCGGTGGTCACCGGACACAAGGATCCCTCGAAGGTCACGCGGGAAACGCGCTGGAGTGAGCTCGCCACCGCCGCGGACACGCTGCTGATCCTGATGGGCATGCGCAACCTCGAAGAGATCGTGGGGCGCCTGCTCGAGGCGGGGCGTGATCCCTCGACCCCTGCCGCGGTCGTGATGGAAGGCACCCTGCCCGGGCAACGGGTGGTCACGGCGCCGCTCGCGCAGCTGGTGGAGTGCGCCCGGGCGGAGGGCGTTTCGTCCCCTTCGGTGGTGGTGGTCGGAGAGGTCGTGAGACTGCGTGCGACGCTGGCCTGGTTCGAGGGACAGCCGCTCTTTGGCCGGCGCGTCCTGGTGACTCGCAGCATCGAACAGGCGGGGGAGCTGGCCCTCGAATTGCTCTCCGCCGGGGCCGAGCCCTGGGTGGTTCCGATGATCCGCATCGCTGCGCCTGCCTCCTGGCGCGGGCTGGACGCGGCACTCGACGATCTCGCTGCCTACGACGCTGTGCTCTTCACCAGCCAGAATGCAGTCGACTACACGGTCATGCGCGCGCGCGAGCGGGGCGTCGACCTGGGGGCCGCGGGCCTGCGCTCGATCTGCGTGGGAGAGCGCAGCGCCGAGGCTGCGCTGCGCGCGGGACTGGCAGTGGATGGCGTGCCAGAGCTGCGTTTCGATGCCGAAGGCGTGCTCGAGCTGCTGTTGCGGGGCGAGCCCGTCCGAGGCCGGCGCTACCTGCTGCCGCGTTCCTCGCTTGCCCGCGACGCGCTGCCCGACGGCCTGCGGGCCGCCGGCGCGACGGTGGATGCGGTGACCGCCTACGAGAACAAGCCCGCCGAGGTGGATGCCGAGGCCCTGTGCGAGCGGCTCCGGGCGGGCGCGCTGGACGCGCTGCTCTTCACCAGCCCCTCGACGGCCCGGCGCTTCGTCGAGTTGCTCGATGAGGGCGCGAAACACGCCGCCGCGAGTTGCGTGGTGGCGGCCATCGGTGGGGTCACCGCCGATGCGCTGCGCGCCCTGGGCCTGCCCGCGGACGTGGTGTCGGAACGCCCCGCCGCCGCCCCTCTGGTGGCTGCGCTCGAGCAGGCCCTGCGCGAGCGTGGGCCGCATCGCTAGTTCGCGCTGCCGGGCCAGGATTTCGCCCCCGATCTCGGAGGAATTCGAGTAGAATCGAGAAGGGGGCGTGGTGCGAGGCTCGGAGGGCAACGCACCGCAGCGTTCTGGGGGCCTTGGGTCGTGGCGGAGACGCGGGTTCGCGAGATCATGTCCGAGAAGATCGTCACTATCAGTGCCGATGACTCGCTCTCCACCGTCGAAGACATCATGGTCCTCGGTGGCGTGCGTCACATGCCAGTGGTGCGTGCCGGACAGCTCGTTGGGGTCGTTTCCCAGCGCGATCTGCTGCGGGCCTCGCTCTCGAACCTCACCCACTACGGGGTGGACCAGCGGCGCGCCTTCTTGCAGGCCGTGGAGATCCGTCGCGTGATGTCGGAGCCTCCCATCACGATCTCCCCGGAGGCCTGCGTCGGCGAGGCGGCACAAGAGATGGCGGAGCGGAAGATCGGCTGCCTGCCGGTGATGCAGGATGACGAACTGGTGGGCATGCTCACCGAGACGGACCTCCTCCAGTACTACGCGCGCGGCCCGAGCTGATCGGCCCGCTGGAGCCCTGGCCTCCAGCCCTCCCTTCGATTGACATGTCCCGCGGGGATTACGTACCCTTGCGCTCGCCGAGCGCGGACCGGTCGGCGGGGCATGGAGGGGGCGAATGGCGATCGTCGAGCGACTGGAGGCTTCTCCCGGTCAGCGGGGCCGCCTCGCGCTCGCGAACCCCGCCACCCTTGCGCCTCTCGGCGAGGTGGAGTTGGCCACCTCGCACGACGTTAGCGCCGCGGTGGAACGGGCCCGCAAGGCCCAGCCCGAGTGGGGTGCGCTGAGCGTAAGCGAACGCGGTCATTACCTCGAGCGGGCTCTGCGCACGTTGGTCCAGCGTGCGGACGATTTTGTCAGCACGCTGGTCTCCGAGACCGGCAAGCCCGCCACGGAGGCGATCGCGACCGAGATCCTCACGAGCTGCGATGCCCTGCAGTTCTACGCGAAGCGCGCCAAGCACGCGCTCGCCGACCGCAAGCTGCCCCTGCACCTGATGAAGACCAAGCGCTTGTATCTCGTCTACCGGCCGCTGGGCGTGGTCGGCATCATCACGCCTTGGAACTTCCCCTTTCTCCTCGCCCTCAACCCGAGCGCCCAAGCCTTGATGGCGGGCAACACCGTGGTCCTCAAGCCCTCGGAAGCGACTCCGCTCTCCGGCCAGCTCGTCGAGGAACTCTTCCAGAGCGCCGGGCTGCCCGAGGGCGTCTTCAATCTCGTGCAGGGCGACGGAGAGGTGGGGGCGGCGCTCACCAAGGCCGCGGTGGACAAGATCGCCTTCACGGGCAGCGTCGAGACCGGGCGCTGCGTCGCCGAGCAGTGCGCGCGCCGTCTGCTGCCCTGTTCCCTGGAACTGGGCGGCAAGGATCCGATGATCGTCTGCGCGGACGCGGATCTGGAGCGCGCGGCCCGGGGCGCGGTCTACGGCGCCTTCGCGAATGCCGGACAGGTTTGCACCTCCACCGAACGCGTCTACGTGGTCGACGAGGTCGCAGAGCCCTTTCTCGAGAAGGTGCTGCGTGAGACCACGGCACTTCGTCAGGGTGCCGAGGGAGAGTTCGAGGTGGGTTCCCTGATTCGTGCGGAGCAGCTGGCGGTGATCGAGGACCACGTCCAGGACGCGGTTGCCAGGGGTGCCCGGGTGATGGCGGGAGGGCGCAGGAACCCCGATTGCGAGGGGATCTTCTACGAGCCCACCGTGCTGGTGGACGTGAACCATGAAATGAAGGTCATGCGCGAGGAGACCTTCGGCCCCCTGCTGCCCGTCATGGTGGTTCGCGACGAGGACGAGGCGTTGCGTCTGGCGAACGACAGCCGCTACGGCCTCAATGCCAGCGTCTGGACCCGGAGCCGGCACCGCGGGCTGGAACTCGCCCGCTCCATCGATTCCGGTTGCGCGGTGGTCAACGACTGCATGATCACCTATGGGGTCACGGAGTCGCCCTTCGGCGGCGTCAAGGAGAGTGGTCTGGGTCGGGTCAACGGGGAGGCGGGGTTGCAGGGTTTCAGCCAGCTGCAGTCGATCCTGGTGGATCGCTTCGGTGGCCGAAGCGAGTTCCTCTGGTACCCCTATACGGCTAGGAAACTGAGGTTCCTGAAACGTGCGCTGCGCACGGTCTGGGGCGGGGCGTTGGGGCGTCTCCTCTCCTGAGGGAGGTACGGAATGATTTCCACGATACTCGCGGCGACGGACGGATCGGGGGGCTCGGCCTCCGCGGAGCGCTTTGCGGTGGCGCTCGCCGAGGGCGTGCGCGCGCGCGTCGTCGGCATCTCCGTCGTGGAGGAGCGCTTCACCCGAGGCTTCGCGGAGGACGGCCTGGGCGTGGCGCCCCCGTCCCCGGAACCGCTCTCCAATTATCTCCGCGCCCGCGCCGAGGCCGCGAGTCGGCGGGTGGCCGATCGCGCTCGCGAGGCCGGAGTGGAAGCCAGCGCGGAGGTCCTGCAGGGAGTGGCCGACGATCGCGTGGTGGAGCGCGGCCAACAGGTGGACCTGATCGTCTTGGGGCGGGACGGGCAGGGCGCGGCTTTCCGGACCGGGCTAATCGGCTCGACGAGCAACGGCATCATCCGCAAGACCGCGAAGTCGAGCCTGCTGGTGCCCGCTTCCGCGGATCTGCCCGGCCCCCTCTTGCTCGCCTTCGACGGTTCCCCGGGCTCTCGTATCGCCGCGAAGCTCGCTGTGGAGGTCGCCACGCGGCTGGGCGCAGCCATCCATGTCTTCGTGGACTCCAAGGACAAGGGCCGTGCCCAGGCGCGCTTCGAGGAGGTGCGGGGCCTGGTGGGAGGCCTGCCGCTTCCCGTCCAGGAGATCTCCTCCACGCTGGGACGGCCGGATGTCAAGATCGTGGACGCGGCCCGGGAGGCCCGTGCGGGCTTGATCGTGATGGGCGCCTACGGGCGCAACCGCATCACGGAGTACTTTCTCGGCAGCAACGCGGCTGCGGTGGCCCGGACGTCGCCCATCGCGGTGCTCCTCGCGCGCTGAATGCCCGGGGGCGCCCTGCGCCTCGGAGAGCTGGCCGGCGAGCTCGGACTCGTCGTGGAGGGCGACTGCGACTTTCGCGTGCACGGGGTCGCGGCGCTCGAGGACGCGGGTCCCGGGGATCTCGCCTTCGTGCGCTCGCAAGCCCACGCGGCACGGGCGGCGGCCTCGGAGGCTGGCGCCTTCGTGGCACCCGCGGGCGTCGACCTGGACGAGAGGCCAGTGCTGCGCTCCCGTGATCCGGGTCGCGACTTTTTCCGTGCCGCGCGTTTCATCCTTCCCCCCGAGCGCCCGCAGCCGGGTGTGCATCCCAGTGCCGTCGTGGCCCCGGACGCGCGCGTCCACGAGACCGCTCACGTAGGCCCGCATTGCGCACTGGGCCGCGGCGTTTCGCTCGGAGCCGGCAGTGTGCTCTACGCGGGCGTCACCCTCTACGACGAGGTGGAGGTCGGAGCGGACTGTGTGCTGCACGCGCGTTGCGTGCTGGCCGCTCGCAGCGTGTTGAGCGATCGGGTGGTATTGGGGCCCGGCGTGGTGCTCGGCGGCTCGGGCTTCGGCTACGTGGGCGCGGAGCAGGGCGGGCTCCAGAAGGTCTACGACCTGGGACGCGTGTGGGTGGGCGACGACGTGGAGATCGGCGCCAACACCACGGTGGATCGGGGCACCCTGGGAGACACCCGAATCGGCCGGGGCAGCAAGATCGACAACCTGGTGCAAATCGCTCACAACTGCACGATTGGCGAGAACGTCGTGATCCTTGCCCAAGTGGGCGTGGCCGGAAGCACGCGGGTGGAGGACGGCGCGGTGCTGCTCGCGCAGGCTGGTGTCGCGGGGCAGTTGACGGTGGGTGCGGGTGCCGTGGTGGGCCCGCAGTCCGGCGTCCACAAGGACGTGCCCGCTGGTGCTCCCGTGATGGGAACCCCGCAGCGCAGCGGCAAGGCCTTCCACCGCGAGAGCGCCGCGCTCGCGCGCCTGCCTGAGCTGATCCGGCGGGTCCGGGCGCTGGAGCGGGAAGCCGGCGAGCGGGACGACGGGGGATGAGCGGCCGCGGCGAACCTCCCGAGGTCTGGAAAGCCTCTCTCGCGAGCTTGCGTGAGCGGGTGACGCGGATCCACGAGCCCGAAGCCGCCGTGTCCCTCTTGCACGCGCTGCGCGAAGACCCGCGGCGCGGCGCCGGCGACCTCGCGCGACTCCTGGATCGACGCCTGGCCCGCCAGCGCGCCGAGACCGAGCGTTTGCGCGGGCTTTTCGCCCTCCGCGATCGGCTGCGCGCTGGCGGGGCGCTTTACGTGGCGGGGGTCGACGAGGTGGGGGTGGGGCCGCTGGCGGGCCCCGTGGTGGCCGCGGCCGTGGTACTTCCCGACGACGCCGCGCTGCCAGGCTTGGACGATTCCAAGCGGCTGTCCCCCCGACAGCGGGAGGCGCTGGACGTAGAGATCCGGCGGCAGGCGCTGGCGTTGGCGGTGGCCGAGGCGACCGCGGAGGAGATCGACCGCAGCAACGTCTTGCAGGCCAGCCTGCTGGCGATGCAGCGCGCCGTGCTCGCGCTCTCGGTCCCGCCCGACCACGTGCTGGTGGACGCGCGCACGATCCCGGGGATCTCCGCCTCTCAGACCGCGATCGTGGGAGGGGACGCCTGCGACGCCTCCATCGCCGCGGCGTCGGTGGTCGCCAAGGTGCATCGCGACGATCTCATGTGCGCCTTCGATACTCGTTACCCGGGCTACGGCTTCGCGCGCCACAAGGGCTATCCCACGCCCCCGCATCTCGACGCGCTGCGGCGCCTCGGTCCCTGTCCGCTGCACCGGCGCTCCTATGCGCCTGTTGCTCAGCTCGAACTCTCCTAGGTGGCGCTTACGGCGAGCCGTTGGCGCTGCGAGGAGCCCGAGGACTTCCAGGTCGAAGAACTGCCCCTCTACGCGCCCGCGGGCGAGGGTGGACACACCTTCGTGCGCATCGAAAAGCGCCTGCGGACCACCGAGGAGGTGGCCCGGGACCTGGCGCGGGCGGCGGGCGTGCGGAGCGCGGAGGTGGGCTACGCGGGCCGCAAGGACCGGATGGCGATCGCCACCCAGTGGCTTTCGGTCCCCGGCCTCGATCCGAGCCGAGCCCTGGCGATCTCCTTGCCGGGTGTGCGAGTGCTCGAGGCTGTGCGTCATCCCCACAAGCTGCGCACCGGACAGCTGCGTGCGAATCGATTCAGCTGCCTGCTGCGCGATCTCGAGGACTCGCGTTGCGACTTGGTGCGAGAACGCCTGCGAGATGCCGAGGAGCGGGGCCTGCCGAACCCCTTCGGCGCGCAGCGCTTCGGCCGCGACGGGGACAACGTCCAGCGTGGACTGGCACTGCTAGGTGAAGGCCGAGTCTCCGGCGGCCGGCGTGCTGCGCGCTTCCTGGTATCTGCGGTGCAGGCTGCGGTTTTCAACGACGTGCTGGAAGCGCGCGCGCAGCCTCTCGAGGCGGTGGAGACCGGCGACGTGGCGCTCCGACACGATTCCGGGGGGCTCTTCGTGGTGATCGATGCCGCGCTCGAGGCACCCCGCGCCCGGGCCTTCGAGATCAGCGCTACCGGCCCCATTTTTGGCCACAAGGTCCTCTCGCCCGAGGGGCTCCCCGGTGAACTGGAGCGGCGCGTGCTCGCCAGCTACGGGATCGATCCCGACGCACTTCCGCGTCTGCCCGGCGTGCGCTTGCGCGGGAGCCGCCGCGCGTTCCGGGTTCGGCCCCAGGCCCCCCAAGTCCAGCGCGAGGGCCCCCACCTGCGGGTGGACTTCACCCTGCTGCCCGGCTGCTATGCGACATTGGTGTTGGAGGCGTTGCTCGGTGCCCATGTGCTCGGCGGGGGTGAGTGACAGCCGCCCCGGCGCCGCGGTATTCTCGCTGACAAAGGGGGCTCCGATGAACATTGCGAGGAGCGTGGTCGATCTGGTGGGGCGGACGCCGCTCGTGCGCCTCAACCGAGTTTGTGCGGGGGTGGCGCCGCAGATCGTTGCGAAGCTCGAGAGCGCCAATCCGGGAAATAGCGTAAAGGACCGCATCGGCCTGGCGATGATCGAGGCCGCCGAGCGCTCCGGGGAACTGGTGCCGGGTGAGAGCGTGATCGTCGAGCCGACCAGTGGCAATACCGGGATCGCGCTGGCCTTCGTGGCCGCGGTGAAGGGCTACCGCTGCATCCTCACCATGCCGGAATCCATGAGCCCGGAGCGGCGCGCGGTGCTGCGCGCCTTCGGGGCGAAACTCGTGTTGACCGATGCCGGGAAGGGCATGCCGGGGGCCATCGAAGCCGCGAGCGGGATCGTCGCCGAGACCCCGGGCGCCTTCATGCCTCAGCAGTTCGAGAACCCCGCGAATCCCGAAGTCCACCGGCGCACCACCGCGGAGGAGATCTGGAGCGATACCGACGGCCAGGTGGATGCGCTGGTATCCGGGGTGGGCACCGGTGGCACCATCACGGGCGTGTCCCAGGCCCTCAAGGAGCGCAAGCCCGGTTTTCGGGCAGTGGCGGTGGAGCCCGCTGCGAGTCCGGTGCTCTCGGGAGGCGCGCCCGGCAAGCACGTGATCCAGGGGATCGGTGCCGGCTTCGTGCCCGCCGTGCTCGACCAAGGGGTGGTGGACGCAGTGGTGACGGTGGACAACGAGGCTGCGCTTCACATGGCGCGTCGCCTCGCCGCGGAAGAGGGCCTGCTCTGCGGGATCTCCTCGGGGGCGGCCGTACATGCCGCGGTGGAGTACGCATCCGGCGAGGGGCGGGATCTGGGCATGCTGGTGGTGATCATTCCGAGTTACGGGGAGCGCTACATCCAGACGATGCTCTTCGACCCCTACCGATACGAGGGCAGTGACGATCTCGACGCTTGACAACTCCCGGCCGGAAACGCAGGGCCTGCGCGCCTATCGCGGCGTCTGGCCCCGGGTCGGTGCGGATGTGTGGATCGCGGAGGGCGCATTCGTGATCGGAGACGTGGAACTGGGTGCGGAGGTGAGCATCTGGTATGGAGCGGTGGTGCGCGGCGACGTGAACCACATCCGGATTGGGGCGCGCAGCAACTTGCAGGACCAGTGCACCCTGCACGTGACCGCGGAGCGCTTCTCCTGCAGCCTGGGTGAGGAGGTGAGCGTCGGGCATCGCGCGGTGGTTCACGGCTGCTCGGTGGGAGACGGTGCGCTGATCGGGATCGGCGCCATCGTGTTG
>JABSQX010000148.1 GCA_013215615.1 Myxococcales bacterium
GCCGACTGCCTCGAACACCTGGCATCCAGCCAACAGGGGGACCGCGGCGACGGCGGCGCCCTCGTCTATTTCTTCGAAACTCCCGACGGCAGCCTCCTCTACCAGGACACCTCCGGGCACTGGACGGGGATCCTTCGGGACCTGCGTCCCGACGTGGCGATCCTCGCAGCCGCCGGGCGCGGCAACATCGACGGCGAGCCCATCCAGGGCTCCCTCTCCCAGTTCGTGGCGCGCCAGGCCGAGTTGCTGCGACCGCGCCGACTGCTGCTCTGCCACCACGACGACTGGCTGCCGGGCTTTTCGATCGACACGGACGTCGCGCCTATCCGGGAAGCGCTCGCCCGCGCCGCCCCCCACACCGAGCTATTGGAGCCCGGCTACCTCGCGGCCAGCGAGATCCTGCCCGTCCGCTAGCTTTCGTCGCGCGGTGCAGCCCGAGCCGGTGGCCCGCCGGGCCGCCACCCACGGAGGACATCCCCATGTTGCAGGAGAGCCAGGACTTCCGCGTCGAAGCCGGCGAATTGCACGACTTCGTGAAGGGCCTCCCCGCCGAAGATTGGGAGAAGCCCACCGGTTTCAAGCGCTGGACGCCCTGGGACGTGATCGCCCACCTGCACTTCTTCGACCTGGTCTCGCTGGCCTCCGTGGAGGGCGAGGAGGCCTTCGCGACGACCCGCGACGCCTACGTCGCTCAAGCGGCCCAGGGCATGAGCAATGCCGAAATCGCCCGGAAGCACTTCGGCGCGATCGCTCCCGCCGAACTCATGGAGCGCTGGCGGGCCACCTGCCATGAGTTGACCGACCAGCTCGGCGCCTCCGATCCCAAGCGCCGCCTGCCCTGGTTCGGCCCGGACATGGGCGTCCGCATGTTCACCACGGCCCGCTACATGGAGACCTGGGCCCACGGCCAGGCGATCTACGACCTGCGGCGCGCCCCCCGCCCCCTTTCGGACCGGATCCGCAACATCGCGGTGATCGGCGTCAAGACTTTCGGCTGGACCTACGTGAATCGAAAGCTCCCGGTTCCCCCGAACCCGCCCCACGTGCGCCTGATGGCGCCCTCGGGCGCCGTCTGGGAGTGGAACGAACCCGACGACGCAAACTGCGTGCGGGGCAACGCCATGGACTTCTGCCAGACCGTCACCCAGGTGCGCAACGTGGCGGATACCGCGCTCGAGGTGGTGGGCGACACCGCAACCCACTGGATGTCCATCGCGCAGTGCTTCGCGGGCCCCCCCGAGGAGCCGCCGGCCCCGGGCACGCGCGGCGGCGCCTGAACTCCCGATCGGGAAAGCTTCGCGCGACGGAGACCCCCATGCCGGAAGAACACGGTTACATCGACAGCGACGGCCACGTCATCGAACCCGCCGATCTCTGGGAGCGCTACCTGGATCCGGAGTTCCGGGAGGAGATGCCGAGCCACGACCTGGGCTATCGCGGGGATCCCTACGCGTACATCAACGAGTGCCGCGTGAAGGGCACCTCGATGCCGACCTTTCTGGCAGGAAAACCAGCCCCGATGCCGGGGTTGCGCGAAGCCTACGAGGAGTACCAGGAGATGGGCTTCTCACCCGCCGCCTACTCGCTCGTGCTCGATCGCAGCAAGATCGACTACATGGTCGTCTACCCCACGGCGGGTCTGTTCATGACGGCGGTGCCGGAGTTGTCGGCGGAAACCGCGGCAGCCTACCGCCGCGCCTACAACCGCTGGCTGGGCGACTTCTGCGGGGAGTGCGACGGCCGGGTCATCGGCGTGGCATCCCTCGATCTGCGAGATCCCGTCGAAGCCGCGCGCGAAGCCCGGCGCTGCGTCGAGACCTACGGCTTCAAGGCCGCGACGGTGGCCCCGGACCCCGTCACCCACTATCCCCTCTTCCATCCCTTCCATGATCCGCTCTGGAGCGCGCTGCAGGAGCTCGACATCCCCATCGCCTTCCACGCCGGCGCGGGGACGCCGCAGAACGTCGGGGTCGAGCACTTCTTCGACTGGGGGGCGGGACGCGGTGCGGCAGCTTTTTGCATGGGCAACATGCTGGCGTGCATGGCGATGATCGGAGGCGGCGTGCTGGAGCGATTCCCCCACCTGCGCGTTGCACATCTGGAAGTCGGCTGCGGTTGGCTCCCCTACTGGCTCGATCGCATGCAGTCGGGCATCCAGGGCTCGAACCGCGCCGCTTCGCGCTTCCTCCCCATGGAGGGTCTCAGCCTGCACCCCGTCGAGTACTTCCGTCGCCAGTGCTTCGTGGCCTGCGACCCCGACGATCCTCACCTCGCCTGGGTGGCCTCCGAGGTGGGAGAGGAGTGCTTGGTGACCGCCTCGGATTTCGGACACCCCGAGGGCCGGGGCTATCTCGATGCAGTGCGCGAGACACTCGAACTCGAAGGCATCTCCATGGAGTTGAAGCGCAAGATCATGTGGGACAACCCCGCTCGCCTCTACGGCTTGTCCTGAGCGCCCCGGCGCACCATTCCTTACAGCCGCCGATCGGCTACGCTGGGCGCCATGAAGAACATGTCATGGGTGATCTACATCGGCTGCGCGCTTGCGCTGCTCTTCTCGGATGGGTCGTTGGCAACGGCGGCAGGCTGGCTGCTCGGGCTCATCTTCGCCGTGCACTTCGTGGAGTTCGTGGTCAAGCGGGACGTAATGGCGAAGGCCGGCGGTTCCATGGGCCATCACTTCGTGCAGACCATGATCTATGGGCTCTTCCACTGGCGGCCGCTCGAAGAGCAGCAGCGCTCGGGCAACTGAACGCGCGGCGCTGCGGGCGCCCGCCTTCCGCTTCGAATCCCTGCGGGCCCTGCCTCGCGCCGAGGGGTAGACTCGCGGGGTGAGCGCAACACGCATCCACCTGCCCCGACTCACCGGCTCGGAGATGAAGCGCGTGGGGCTGGCGATGGCGCGGGTCGTGCGCGATTCGACCGAGACCGGCGAGATCGTCGTGGCCGAAGAGATCACCAGCCAGGCCCAACTCCGCTACTTGCTGCGCGAGGGCATCTTCGAAGCGGGCGAAGGGAAGGACGTGCTGACCGAGCGCCCAGAACTCGCGGGCGCCGACGTGGGTGCCCTGCGGGCCCTCCCCGACGCAACCCTGGGGCGGGAGTTCGCACGCTTTCTCGACACCGAGGGCATCAGTCTCGCGGGACTCCGGCAACCCGCCGACTACACGGAGGGCGAAACCGAGTCCTACCTCATGCAGCGGATCCGGCAGAGCCACGATCTCTGGCACGTCCTGGTGGGCCTGGGCACCCAGGGTCACGAAGAAGTCCTGGTGCACTGCTTCAGCATCGCCCAGACCGGCTTCCCCTATTCGCTGGCGATCATCGGCATGGGCTCCATCAAGCACATGCTGTTGGAGGGCCGCTTTTCCACCCTGACCCGGCTCACGCGTGGGGCCTATCGCCGCGGCCGGGATGCCGAACCGATCCTCGGCGCCTACTGGGAGCGGCACTGGGACAGGCCCCTTCTCGACGTGCGAAGACAGTTCGGCATCGTCCCGCTGTACTGAAGCGGGTGGGAGCCGGGGGCTAGGCGGGCTTCGCCTTGAAGCGGATGGGCAAGCGCTTGATTCCGCCAATCAGGTTCGAGCGAAGCCGATCCGGATCGCCCGCGAGTTCGACTTCCTCGAGGCGCGGCAGCAGGTACTTGAAGGCCATCTCGAGTTCGAGCCGCGCAATGTGGGCCCCCGCACAGAAGTGCTCGCCCACCCCGAAGGCCAGGTGTCGGTTCGGCTTGCGGTCCGCGCGGAACGCGTAGGGGTCTTCGAAGATGTCCTCGTCGCGATTCGCGGACGGATAATAGAGGGCAAACACGTCGCCCTTCTTGAACCCGTGCCCCTCGAATACGGTGTCCTGCGCGAGCGTTCGCGCGAAGTGGATGACCGGCGATGTCCAGCGCAGGATCTCTTCGATACCGGTCCGCAGGTTCGCGGGATCCGCCAGCTTGCGCATCTCGTCCGGGTGCTCGATGAGCGCGAGCATGCCGCCAGTCGTGGCATTCCGCGTCGTCTCGTTGCCTGCACCGACGATGATCTGGCAGTACGAGAGCACGTCGAGCTGGGGGAGCTTCTCGCCATCGATCTCGGCGTGCGTGAAGAGCGAGACCAGGTCGTCCTGGGGCTTCGAGCGGCGCTCCTCGACCATTTCTGAGAAGTAGGTGAAGAGTTCGATCATCGCGCGCATGCCATCGGTCTCGAAATTCGTGGGATTGAACTCCGGATCATCGAAACCGATCATGCGGTTCGTCCAGTCGTAGAGCTTCGGCCAGTCCTCCTCGGGGACGCCGAGCAACCAGCCGATCACGGCAATCGGGAGCGGCGCGGCGACCTTGTCGACGAAATCGATCTCGGCTTCGCCTTCCGCCAACACGTCCTCGACGATCTTGCGCGCGATGCGATCCACGTCGGCGTGAATCTTCTTGAGCGCCGCCGGGGTGAAGCGCGAACTGATGATCTTGCGATAGGCGCTGTGCTGCGGGTTGTCCATCTCGATCAGCGTCGGCGGACGCGGAAACTTACCCTCCTCCTGCATCATCTTTTCGGCCCGCGCATTCACGAAGAGCCGTGGACCGTTCAGGAAGAGTTCGGGCTGCTTGCTGATCGCCGTGATGTCCGCGTGCCGGGTGACCGCCCAGAACGGCACTCCGGTATCCGCGTAGAAGTGGATGGGGGATTCGCGACGCAGCCTCGCCCATGCCTCGTGGGGGTAGCCGTGGGCCTGGAAGGAGTCGGGTGTAATGACGTCGAGTTGGTCGAGCGGAAGCTCGGCGGCAGCGGACATGTGCGCTCCTTGTCCTGGCGGCGGAGGGGATCCGCCTCCCACGAACCATAGGGTACCCCCCGGAACTTGCGCGAGCACCCGGCAGGATCGAAAAATGCCCTGGCGTTTCTCCGGCGTCGAGGACGGTGTTCCCGAGTTCGAGGCGATCGCCCTCTGGCAACCGCCTCGCCTACTCCTCCGCGCGATCGAAGGCCTCGAGGATGGCCTCGAAGCGGCGCTCGATGAGGTGGCGCTGGGAGGTGTGCGTGACGATCCAGGCCGCGTTCTCCCGGATCCCGCGCGCCACGTTTCGAACGGCTTCGTCGGCGCCGATCGTCGCCACCCCGTCCTCACCCAGCGCTGCGGTGAGCGTCTGCATGTCCTCGTCGGTGATCTCGGTTTCGCCGAGGCGCGAAGGTCGATTGCGCGCGCTCTCCGCGATGCGGCTCTCGGTGCCCGCCGGCAGCAGCAGGGAAACGCCGATTCCTTCCTCGGCGAGTTCGGCGCGCAGGGTTTCGCCGTAGGCCATCTGCGCGTGCTTGGAGGTGTTGTAGACACCTTTGGCGGGACCGGCTGCGAGCAAGCCCGCCATCGAACTCGTGATGACGATGTGCTTCTCGCCCTCCTGACGCCTCATCTGCGGCAGGAAGGCGCGCACGCTGCGAATCGTGCCGAGCAGGTTGACGGAGAGGCACCACTCCCAATCCTCCTCGCTCCGCGAATCGAGGCGCCCCATCTGCAATACACCCGCGTTCGCACAGAGCAGCTGGCAGGCGCCGATCCGCGCCTCGACCTCCACCGCGAGTCGCAGCAGCGAGTTGGAATCCGTCACGTCGACGGAGAAGGCGTCGGCACGGCCTCCCTCGTCGCGAATCGACCCCGCCGCCGCCTCGCAGGCGTCGATCTCGATGTCGGCGAGCGCGACCCGCATGCCTTCACCGGCCAGATGGCGTCCGATGGCGGCGCCGATGCCACTTCCGCCGCCGGTGACGACGGCCACCCTGCCCTCGAAATCCCGCACGCTCGTGGCGCCCCGCCTTCAGCCCGCGCGGCCTCTTCGCTGCGATGCCGTCGCCTCGCGCTGGCTGGCCATCGAAATCGATGGTTTCGAAGTGTCCCTATGAATCGCGCGCAAAGCTACCACAGGGCGACTTCCCGGCCGCGGGCAGCGCGCCCCACCCGCGAGATCTTCCCGCTTCGCATAGACTCTCCGCGATACCCCGGGGAGCACCTGCCACTCATGAGCGAGTCCATCCTGAGCGGAATCCGCGTCGTGGACCTCAGCGGCGGCGTCTCGGGACAGGTTGCCGGGCTGCTCCTCGCCGAGGCCGGCGCCGACGTCATCAAGGTCGAGCCGCCCGGCGGCGACGCCCTGCGCGTGTCGACGGGCTACCGGAGTTGGAACCGCAGCAAGCGCGGCGTGGTCCTCGACCTGCACGAAAATTCTGACCTCGGCCGCCTGGACGATTTACTGGCCACGAGCGACGTACTCCTGCACTCCTTGCGGCCCCAGGCGGCGGCGCGCCGCGGGCTCGATGACACCTCGCTCTCCGCGCGCCATCCACAACTGGTCTTCTGCTCGGTGCTCGGATACCCGGTGGGCCACGCGGACGCCGAGCGCCCGGGCTACGACATCCTCGTCCAGGCGCGCATGGGCTTGATGGACGAGCAACTCGGCGTTCGCGACGGACCGATCTTCCTGCGCTTCCCGATCCCCACCTGGAACGCGGTGTGGCTGGCGGCCTGCGGGATCCTGGCGCGCCTGCACGCCCGCGAGCGCGATGGCCGCGGTGGCCCGGTGCACACGAGCCTCCTCCAGGGCGCGCTGGCGCCCATGATGCAGTACTGGGCACGCGCCGAGAATCCGCTGCCGGCCTTCGCCTGGGGCCTGCCCAAGAACATGATGAGCGGGCTCTACGAGTGCGGCGACGGCCGCTGGATCCACATGATGGGGCGCCCCGAAAAGGTTTCCAAGATCCCGCTCATGCGGGAGACATTGGCCGATCTCGGCGAAGAAGAAGTCGAGCGAGCGCGGCGCGACATCGCGCATCTCGCAGCGACCCCCAACGCGGTCCAGGACCCAGCGCTGATGGTGGCGGCCTTCCGTCGTCGCCCCGCCGACGAGTGGCTGGCGGTCCTCTGGGCCTCGGATGTCGCGGTGATGCCGTCGGATCCGCCGGGCCGCATCTTCAGCGATGAGCAGGCTCGGGCCTGCGGCTACCTGGCCGACGTCGACGATCCGGTGCTGGGTCCGGTGACCATGGCGGGCATCCCCTACGAGGTGGAGCCGCCCGGACGCGTCCTGCGACCTGCACCGACGCTCGGGGAGCACGACGCGGAGGTCTTCGCAGAGGTGCGCGAGGTCCCAGCGAGGCAGGCAACGAGCGCCGAACCCCGCGAAGCCGGTCGATCACCCTTCGAGGGCCTGCGGGTGCTGGACTTCGGGAACTTCCTGGCCGGGCCCTTCAGTCCCATGTTGCTGTCCGATCTTGGTGCCGAGGTCATCAAGCTCGAAGCGACCACCGGCGACATGATGCGACCGGTGAGCCGCTCCTTCTGCGGCTGCCAGCGCGGCAAGCGCGGCATCGCCGTCGACCTCAAGCACCCCGAGTCGCGGGCGATCGTCGAAGCGCTAGTGGGCGGCGTCGACGTCGTGCACCACAACCTCCGCTATCCCGCCGCCCGCAGGCTCGGGATCGACTACGAGAGCCTGCGAGCGCTGAATCCGCGGCTCATCTACTGCCACACCAGCTCCTACGGTCCGCGCGGGCCGCGAGCGAACTGGCCGGGCTACGACCAGCTCTTCCAGGCCTGCTCGGGCTGGGAGGTGGCCAGCGGCGGCCCCGGCAATCCGCCGATCTGGCACCGCATGGGCACCATGGACCACCAGAACGCCTTCGCATCGCTCTACGCGGTGCTGCTGGCGCTGCGCGAACGCGACCGGAGCGGGCGCGGGCAGTTCGTCAAGACCTCGATCCTGGGCGCGTCGGTGCTGACGGCCAGCGAGCTCTACTTGGATGCCGGAGGCGAATTGCCGGCCTTCCCTGAGGTGGACGCGGCGCAGACGGGCATCACGCCCGGCTACCGGATCTTCGAGGCGGAGGGCGGCTGGGTCGCCGTCGCCGCGCTTCGCCCGGAGTCCTTCGCGGCGCTGCTCCGGGTCGCCGGGGTGGAGGAGGCCGAAGCGCTGCCCGCGGCACTGCGCGTCCGCAAGCAAACGGAGCTCTTGCAGGCCCTCGATGCGGCGGGCGTTCCCGCCGAGGCGGTCCGCACCGGCCAGGAGACCGGCTTCTTCGAGCGCGAGGAGCACCGGGACGCGCGCCTGGCGGTCTCCTACCCCCAAGCGGAGATGGGTCGCATGGAGCAGGTCGGCGCGCTCTGGAACTTCGTGGACCTGCCGCTCTGCCTCGAGACGGCCCCTCCCGCCCTGGGAGAACACACCGCCGAGGTCCTCGCCGAACTCGGCCACGGCGAGGCCCAGATCGCCGACTGGGTGGAGCGTGGCGTCATCGCCATCGACGACCGTCACTCCCAGCGCTGACGGCCCCGCTGGCTAGAGCGCGCGCTCCATCAACTCCCCCAGGCGCCGGCTGAAGGCTGCCGGGTCGGGCAGGCGCCCGCCCTCGGAGAGCAGGGCCTGGGCGAAGAGGAGTTCCGCGTACTCCGCGATGCGATCGTCGCCGGGCTCCGCGGCGACGCGCTCCTTGAGTTTCGCGAGCAGGGCGTGCCCCGCGTTCACCTCCAGGATGGGCTTCGTCTCGGGAACCTCGCGTCCGGCCTGGCGGAGGATCTGGGCCATCTGGGGCGAGAGTTCGCCCTCTTCCCGCACCAGGCAGGCCGCCGAGTCCCGCAAGCGACTCGACAGGCGCACCTCGGAGACCTGTTCCTGGAGGGCGGCGCGCAGGGCTTTCAGCAACGTCCCGTAGTCCGCCGCCTGCTCCTCCCGCTCGGCCTCGGCCTGTTGCTTGTCGTCACCCTCGGCGAGATCGATCTCACCCTCTCCCACCGAGCGCCAGCTCTTGCCCTCGAAGTCGGGGGGGCCGCGCTGCAGCCACACCTCGTCCACCGGGTCCGCGAAGAGCACCACCTCCACGCCGCGTTCGCGGAAGGCCTCGAGGTGCGGAGAACGCCGGGCCACCTCCAGGCTCTCGGCTGCGAGGTAATACAGGACCTCCTGGCCCTCCGTCATGCGCTCCACGACCTCGTCGAGGGAGGCCGGCTGGCTCTCGTGCTGGGTGGAAGCGCAGAGCATCAGCTCGTAGATGCGCTCCCGCTTTTCGCCGACATCGAGCAGCCCCTCCTTGATGACCGGACCGAACTGCTCCCAGAAAGCCCGGTAGGCCTCGGCGTCCCGTTTCCTCAGATCGACGAGCGCTTCGAGGATCTTGCGCACGAGGTGCTTTCGGATCACCTTGATCTGGGCGTCCTGCTGCAGGATCTCCCGGGAGACGTTGAGGGAGAGATCCTCCGCTTCCACCACGCCGCGCACGAAGCGCAGGTATTCGGGCATCAACTCCCGGCACTCATCCATGATGAAGACCCGCTTCACGTAGAGCTGGATGCCCCGGTGCGCGTTCTCGTGGTGGTAGAGATCGTGGGGCGCGACGCTGGGCACGAAGAGCAGCGCGCGGGCCTCGAAGTTGCCCTCGATGCGCGTGGAGACGTGCAGGAGCGGATCGTTCCAGTCGTGGGAGACGTGCTTGTAGAACTCCTTGCGCTCCTCCTCTTCCACCTCGTCGTCCGGGCGCGTCCAGATGGCCTTCATGGAGTTCAGGGCTTCGGGCGTCTCCGCGGGATCCGCATCCGCCTTGCGGAGCTGGATGGGGTAGGCGACGAAATCCGAGTAACGCTTGACGATGCTCCGCAGCAGCCATTCGTTGGTGTAATCCGCGAGTTCGTCCTCCCCCTCCACCTCCCGGAGCGCAAGGGTGACGGTGGTGCCGGGCTCTTCCCTCGCGACCTCGGTCACCGTGAACTGCCCGTCGCCCGCGGATTCCCAGAGCGTTCCCTCCTCTTCGCCCGCCTTCCGGGTGACCACGCTGACCCGGGACGCCACCATGAAGCTCGCGTAGAAGCCCACACCGAACTGCCCGATGAGGCCCGGCGCGGCTTCACCTTGTTTGCGGCTCGCCTCCAACGCCGCCAGGAACTCCGCGCTCCCGGAGTGCGCGAGGGTGCCCAGGTTCTGGGTGACCTCCTCCCGCGTCATGCCGATGCCGGTGTCCTCCACGGCCAACACGCGCTTCTCGGCGTCGAGATGAAGGGTGATGAGGGGCTCGGAATCGCCCTGCAGGCTGCTGTCGGTGAGCCCCGCGAAGCGCCGCCGATCGATGGCATCCGAGGCGTTGGAGATCAACTCGCGCAGGAAGACGTCCCGGTTGGAGTAGAGGGAGTGGATCATGAGGTCGAGCAACTGCACGACCTCGGCCTGGAAGGGGTGGCTTTCGACGGGCACGGCATGGTCTCCGCGAGGGGGAAGCGGAAGGGGCGCTGGCCTCGGACTTCCCGCGGCGGGACCAGAATAGCCCCCTGCGTCGCGCGCGAAACACCGGCCTCGACGTCCGCCCGGCTTTCCATAGCATGGGGGCATGCCCGAGAACCCAGCCCACCCGCGGGCCCGCCCTCCGCACGCGGAGGAGAGCACCAGCGCGTGGACGCGCCGCGACCGGCTGGCGGCGGCTGGGATCTTCCTGCTGGCGCTGGCAATTCGCCTGCTCCACCTGCAGCAGATCCAGCAGCACGATCCCTTCTTTGCCCTGCCCTCCGTGGATCCGCGCATGTACCACGAGTGGGCGCTGCGCATCAGCCAGGGGGACTGGCTGGGCGACGACGTCTTCTACCTCGGGCCCCTCTACGCCTACACGCTGGGCCTCCTCTACTGGCTCTTCGGCCCGAGCTTCCTGGTCGCAAAAGCCTTCCAGTGCCTGCTGGGCGCGGCGACCTGCGTGGGGGTCTTCGCGATCACCCGCGAGGTCTTCGATCGCCGGGCGGCGATCCTGGCCGGGCTGCTTGCCGCCGGCTACGCGATGCTCGTCTTCTACGCGGGGAGCCTGTTGATCGTGAACCTGCAGGTGCCCCTGGTGCTGCTGGCGGTCTGGCTCTCGTTGCGCGGCCTGCGCGACCCGAGACCCCGCCGTTGGTTGCTGGCGGGCGCCGTGCTGGGCCTCGCCGCGCTGGCTCGCCAGACCGCGCTCCTCTATGCACCACTGCTCCTCGCGTGGCTGCTGGTGGGGCTTCGGGTACGACCGGGCCGACGCCTGCTGCTCGCCGGGGCCTTCTGCCTGGGCGCGGCAGTCGTGATCGCGCCCGCCACGTTGCGAAATCTCGCTGTCTCCGGTGACTTCGTGCTCGTCACCTCCACGGGCGGCTACAGCCTATGGCAGGGCAATCACCCGCGCGCCCACGGCACCTTCCAACCCGTGGTGATCGGTGGCATCCGCCTCGATCACCCACTGGAGATGAGGGAGGGCTATACGCGGCTGGCCGAGGAGGCGCTGGGCCGTCCCCTCGAAGCATCGGAGGTATCGGAGTTCTGGCGCGAACGCACCTTCGACTACGTGCTCGCCGAACCCGGGGCCTGGTTGCGCCTGGAGGCCCGCAAGCTCGGCTACTTCCTCAACCGGACAGAGGTGTGGAGCAACCGCTCCCGCGAACTCTCCCGTGCCTTCTCCTGGGTGCTCACCCTGCCCCTCCCCGCCTTCGCGCTCACGGCGCCCCTGGGCCTCGTCGGCCTCTTCCTCTCGGCACGGCGCTGGCGCCGACTGGTGCCCCTCTACGCCGCCATGGCCGCCTACCTGGGATTTGCGCTGATCTTCTTCGTGCTCTCCCGCTACCGCATGCCCTTCGAGGTCTTGCTGCTCCCCTTCGCGGGTTTCGCAGCGGTCGAGATCTGGGACGCCCTCCGCGCGAGACGCTGGCCGCGCCTCGCCCTGGCTGGCGCGCTGTTGGCGGCGAGTGCCGCGGTCGTCCACATCCCGCTGCCCGGCCCGAACCTGAGCATGGCGTACTACAACCTGGGCAATAAGCACCGGAGCCTCCAAGAATGGGAGCCCGCCATCGAGAGCTACGTCCAGGCACTGCGCATCGACGGCAGCAACATCTCGTTCTGGAACAACCTGGCGATTGCCCTGGAGAGTTCCGGCGACCACCCCGAGCAGGCGGTCGAGGCCTGGCGGACGGTCCTGCGCTGGGGACGACTGCGCGACAACGCGCGCTACACCGAGCGCGCAGAGCGACACCTGCGCGCGCTGGGCGTCGACCCCGACGCCGCGGACAGCGGATCCACGTCGCCTGCCGAGCCCGAGCGCGGAATGCCCTGAAACGCGCTCCAAGTCCGGGCGATTCGAATCGTGGCGAATCCGACCCTCGGCGGTCACCATGAGCATCTCGGTCGCCCAACTCAGATGCATCCATCGAGGTCCTCACGATGTCGGAGCGCGACGCATCCCGCATTCCCGTCCTCGCAAGCGTCGGGCAATCGATCGAGCGGAGTGAAATCGTCACCTCCACGGACCTGGCAGCGCGCGCCGCCCGCGAGGCCTTCGACCGGGCGCCACGCCTCGCGGATCGCGTCGACCTGCTCACGGCAATCGCGGTTTCGTTCTCGCCCATCCTCACGGCACCGGCAACCGCCGTCGCAAAACAACTTGGCCTCCGGAACACGCGCTGCGAGGTCACGACCCCGGGCGGCCACTCGCCGCAGTGGGCGGTCACGCGGGCGGCGGCGGCCATCGCCGCCGGGGAACTCACGGCGACCCTGATCGTGGGCGCCGAATCGACGCGCTCCATGCGGGCCGGCGACTCCGACGCGGACTTCCTCAGCGCGCTGGGCCGCAAGGAGGAGAACGAGGCAACGCCTGACCCCGAGGTCGGGGTCTCGACCCGGGGCATGGTGAGCGAAGCGGAGCGGGCGGGAGGGTTGAGGCGCGCCGCCGAGGTCTACCCCCTCTTCGAGAACGCGCTCGCCTACGCGGCGGGCCGTAGCCCGGCAGAGCAGCGCGCGCACCTGGGCAGGGTGCTCGCGCCCTTCA
>JABSQX010000015.1:0-35721 GCA_013215615.1 Myxococcales bacterium
CCTGAAGCGCGCCCCGGAGATCGAGCCCGGCAACGCGGGGGCTGCCCCAATCGGAAGGTCCGCGGCCTCCGGCTTCCAGGCCTCCTGCCGCGCTATCCTGCAGCCACCCACCGATGGGTTCCGGCGAGGAGTGAGCGGCCATGGCACTGAAGATTTTGAGTGAACCCAGCCGTTCCGTGGATTCCGATGCGACCCTCGAGGCGCTTCGGGAAGCGATCCAACAGGCGATCCCGGACGGACAAGTAGAGGTCGAGGCCTGCAGCCCCGGACACTTCGAGATCCGCGTGGTCTCCCAGGCCTTCGAGGGCCGCAATCGGGTGCAACAGCAGCAACTCGTCTACGCGGCCATCGCACCGATGATGCGGGGAGACGCGGCGCCCGTGCACGCCATCGACCGCCTGCTGACGGAAGTGCCCTGACGCCAAAACGCCTACCCCGAGACCCGGTGCCCCACGAGAAACGGGCCGGCTAGCGGGAGCCCTGGCGCCGTGCTCCCACCCAGTGCTGCTCGGGAGCCTGCAGGTGACCGGTCGCCCCCAGGGCTCCGCAACAGCGAGCGCCAGCACGCGCCCCTTCGGCGATCGCAGCCGACAAATCTGCGCCGTGGCAGAGCGCTGCCGCGAAGGCCCCGTGGAAGGCATCGCCCGCCCCGGTCGTGTCTCGAACCCGCGCTCGAAGCGCCGGGTAGCGGACGAGGCGGTCGCCCTCCAGGTAGAAGCCGCCCCGCTCCCCCGCCGTCACCACCCCCTCGCCCCCGTAGTCGTCCCGCAGACGACGCAGGGTGACCGCGGGATCCGTTCCGCCGTAAGCCCGTGCAAACTCGAAGGGCACCACCGGGTAATCGACCCAGCGCATCAGCGACAGGGCGGCCGGGGTCGGCTGGTTGAAGTCCGCGACCACGCGGGCCCCCAGCGCTCGGGCACGGCGCAGCGCTCGCCGCGCCTGGGCGGGGAAGTGGCCATCCACCAGGAGCACACAGTCCTCGCGCAGCGGGCCGAGGTCGAAGTCCGCCGCGCCGTGTTCGAAGGGACGGCGATCCGCCACCAGGAAGCGCCGCGCTCCGCTGCCGCGATCGACCAGCATCACCGCCAAGCCCGTGGCGTGGCCCTTGCGGCTGCGCAGACGCCGGGTCACCAGCCCTGCACGTGTCAGCGCGCTCCGCAGCATGCGCCCCTCTGCGTCGTCGCCGACCTGGGAGAGGATGTGCGCCTCGCAGCCCAGGGCGGCGGCCTGCGCGAGCGCGTTGGCGACCATGCCACCGAAGGAGACCAGGCGTTCGCGGTAGCGCAGCCGCTCGGCCCCGAAGTCGTCGGAGTCCACGACGTAGACGTGGTCCACGACGCACAGACCGAGACCCACCACCCGGCCGCGGCGCGCGGAGCCGGCGTGGGCGGGCGAGGTGCGCATATCGTGATGGCGCGCGGGGGGCATGCGGCGCCTCCCTCAGCCCACGTGCGCCCGGTGACGAGCGAGGCGCTCGGCGTCGCGAAAGACGCCCACCAGCAGCAGGCCCGCCGCGAAGCCTCCCACGTGCGCCCAGAAGGCCACGCCTCCCGAAGCCCCCTGCAGGGCCGGCAGCGCGCCCACCAGCTGCCAGAGCAGCCAGTAGAGAAGCATCAGCAGAGCGGGCACATCGACGCGCGTGATGAAGAAACCCAGGAACACCAGCATGTGAACGCGAGCCCGGGGATACAGGACCCCGTAGGCGCCCATCACCCCGCCGATGGCCCCGGAGGCTCCGACGATGGGCAGCGCGCTGTCGGGATCCGAGGCGATCTGGGCCGCTACGGCCAGCAACCCACACAGCAGGTAGAAGATCAGGAAGCGCAGGGACCCCATCACGTCCTCGACGTTGTCGCCGAAGATGTAGAGGAACCAGAGGTTGCCGAGCAGGTGGAACCAGCCACCGTGCATGAACATGGAGCTCAGTGGAGTGATCCAACTGGGCTGCGCGGCCAGCACGCATTGGAGCCCCGATCCCATCTGCACCGCGGTACCCACGGGCTGCGTACCCAGCAGCTCTCCGGGGATCGCGCCCAGACGACATACCGAGCTGGAGAGCGCGGGATCGGTGCCGAAGCCCTGGAAGAGCGCCCAGGTCGCCAGGTTCGCGGCGATCAGCGAGAGCGTGACCGCCGAGGTGTGAAGCGTCGGGTTCTCATCGCGCAGCGGGATCATGAGCCGCCCCAGTATGCGACCTGGGTGCGGGCCGCGGCAAGCGCGATCTGAAGCGGAACCTCGCCCCTTCCGGGCCTTCGCGGTGCAGGGCGTGCAGGCCCCCTCAGCGTGCCTCCTAGAAGCCCGGGCGCTTGCCGGACGCGCGCTTGTCCACGGTGTCGTTCATTCGAGCACGATCGTCGCCTGGACTCCGACTTCGATGCGACTGGTGCCGGCTTCGACGGCCGGAGCCCCCTGCGCGCCCTTGCCGAGGGCCTGCATGCGCAGCGGTGGACGCCGCATCCCCGGGTCGATGGAGAGCTCATCGAGCGCCCAGGCCTTGGCGTCCAGGCCGCGCTGCACCTGCTCGGCGCGGCTGCGGAAGGCCGCCAACGCCTGGTCGATGAGTTCCGCCTCGGCCTGACGGCGCGCCGCGTCCGACACCCGGAACGAGAAGGATTGCAGGGCCAGGCGCGCCTGCAGTTCGCCCACCACCGCGGTGATGGCCTCCACATCACCGCTCTCCAGGCGCAATTCCTGGTGAGCGCGCCAGCGGCGAATCTGGCCGTCCTCGTGCACCGGGAAGGTGCGGTAGCCGGTGGTGCGTGCGGAGACGCCCTTTTCCCGCCGCGCTCGCTCCAGCGCCCACTGCATGACCCGGTTCACCTCCGCGGCGGCGTCCGAGGCGCGCGGGGTCTCCGCGCTGGCAGCCAGCACCGCATCCACCCGATCGTTGTCCACGTCCTGCGCGCGCGAGACGCGGAAGCTCACCCGGTGCCCCGCCTCCTCGGCGACCGCGATGTCCCCCGCCACCAGTTGCAGGGCTGCAAGCACGCCCAGCGCCCCCCGTCCCCGCCACCTGTCGTGCCTCGATCCCATCTCGATGCTCCCCCTGGCGCGCCGTGCGCGACCCGCATTGTATCCTGCAAGGCTCGCCTGCACTGGAGCGAGCCTTGGAGAGCGGAAAGGAAGGATCGGGGGCGGGTGTCGCCTACGCGCTGGGCGCCTACACGCTCTGGGGAATCACCCCCATCTACTGGAAACTGACCAACTGGGTGCCGGCAGACGAATTGCTGGCGCCCCGGGTGCTGTGGACCGCCCTGCTGATGCTGGGCGTACTGGCGGTCGCGCGGCGGAGCGGCGAGCTTCGCTGGGCACTGGCGCCCGGGCAAGGGCTCTGGACCTCCCTGGCTGCGGCGCTGCTGCTGGGCTTCAACTGGTTGATCTTCATCTACGCGGTCCAGACCGAGCGTTTGATCCACGCCAGCCTCGGCTACTACATCAACCCGCTGGTGAGCGTGGTACTGGGCCTCGTGGTGCTCCGGGAACGCCTCACTCGCCTCCAGGGGCTGGCGGTGGGCATGGCGGTCCTCGGTGTCATCTGGCTCGTGGTGGAGACTGGCGTGCTGCCCTGGATCTCGTTGCTCCTGGCCGTGTCCTTCGCGCTCTACGGCCTGATCCACAAGCTCTCCCCGAAGCCCCCGAGAGCCGGCCTGGCGCTGGAGATGTGGCTGCTGACCCCGCTGGCCATCGGCTACTGGCTGTGGCTCGCCCTTCAGGGCAAGGCGGTGCTCGTGGAAGAGCCGGCCGCCGGGCAGCTGCTCATCGCCGTCTCGGCGCTGGTGTCGGCCGCCCCCCTGCTCTGCTTCCACGCCGCCACCCGCCGCCTGCCGCTGGTGAGTGTCGGCATGTTCCAATACCTGGCGCCCACGGTCACACTGTTGCTGGCGCTGTTCCTCTACGCGGAGCCCTTCCAGCCTGCCCACCTCGCGGCTTTCGCCTTCGTGTGGGCGGGGCTGGTCTGCTTCGCGGTGGACGCCCTCCGCACCGGGCAACGACAGCGCGACCCTGCTCTTCCCCTCGGCGGGGAGAGCGGATAGGGTGACGCGACCAAGATGCCGGAGCATACGCGCAAGACCGCAGCCCCGGACCTCCCCTTCCGGGCGGTGCTCTTCGACCTGGGCGGCGTGGTGCTGGGCTCTCCCCTCCACGCCATCGCGAACTTCGAAACGGAGCACGGCATCCCGGCGGGCTTCGTGAACCGCATCGTGGTGGACACCGGAGCAGGCGGCGCCTGGGCACGCCACGAGCGCGGGGAACTCGAGCGCGAGCCCTTCATGCGGGAATTTGCGAGCGAGTGCCGGACCGCGGGGCACGCGCTGTCGGTCCCGGATCTCTTCGAACGCATGGCGGAGGTGAGCGAGCCGCGCCCACGGATGCTGGAGGCGATCCGGCGCATTCGCACGCACGGGCTGCTGACTGCGGCCCTCACCAACAACTTCCCGAGCGACGCCGGGGACTCCGGCGGTCGCGCGCTGCGCGCTTGTTTCGACGACTTCTTCGAGTCCAGCGTATTGGGCCTCCACAAACCCGACCCGCGCATCTACCGGCACGCCTGCCGCGCCCTGGACGTGGAGCCCAGCGAGAGCGTCTTCCTCGATGACATCGGCCGCAACCTGAAGGCGGCCCGGGCGCTGGGAATGGCGACCATCAAGGTGGAGGAGCCGGAGACCGCCCTCACGCAGCTCGAGGCGCTGCTGGGCTTCTCGCTCGGCTAGGCGGGCGCTCGCCCCACTTCGTCGAGACCGGGCAGGAAGAGCGGCTGCGCGTCGATACGCGCGAGAGCCTCACGCATCGCCTCGTCGCTCGGCACGCCACTCCCCTCTGCCCAACTCGCGGCGGCGGCGAGGGTTCGCTCGAAGATCACCAGATCGCTCGAGCTGCTGAGGAACAAGGACTCGCGTCCGAGCACGAAATGGATGGCGCGCTCGAAGGCGTCGGGCTCCTCGATCGGCTCGTACCAGCAGCGTCGGCCGGGTTCGTGGCCCTGGGCCCAGCGGCGGCGCGCCACCGCCTTGATGGTCTGCAGGGCCACGCCCCGCTCAGCACAGACGTCGACCAGCGCCGTGACATCCCGAGCGTAGCCGGGCTGCGCGAGCATCGGGAAATTATAGGGGAAGAGCACGGAGTCGAAGGCGAAGCGCTCGAGGCTGCGCAGGTGCATCTCCGGTGCGCGCGTACCATGCCCCGTGACTCCGATGAAGCGCACCAGCCCCTCGTCCCGCGCCTCGATGGCCGCGCGCAGGCAACCATCGTCCGAGAAGGCCTGCGCGTGGTCGGCGGCCTGCGTCAGGTTGTGGAATTGGATCAAGTCCAGCTGCTCGCACTGCAGCCGCTCGAGCGAGCGATGAATCTGCTCTCGAGCACCCTGGTACGTGCGCTCCCCAGTCTTGCTGGCGAGGAAGAAGCGCGCGCGGTGCTCGGGCATCCAGCGGCCGACCGCCTGCTCGGCCTTTCCGTAGGCGGCGGCGACATCGATGTGGTTGATCCCGTACTCGACGAGCAGCGAGAGCGCGCGTTCGTTCGCTTTGGGGTTGTCGGCCATCAGCGCCGCCGCACCGAAGATCACGCGACTGGAGTCGTGACCCGTCGAGCCAAAGGCGCGTCGAAGGAGAGCTTTGCTCATGGTCGGCAGTCTACCGCGGGCATCGAATCCAGGCCGGTCAGCTCGCGCGCACGGAGCCTGTCAGCGCCTGGCGTCGGGATCGAAGGGACCCAGTCCCATCTGCTCGCGCACGGTGACCACCTCCGGGTTGGTGAGGTGGCGCCGCTGCCAGTTGGCTCCATCGACCGCCAGCGTGTGGCCCGAGATGAAGCGCCCATAGGGCGAGGCCAGGAAGGTCGCCGCCCAGCCGAGTTCCTGGCGCTCTCCCACGCGCAGCGCCGGTTGCACGGGATCCTTGTCGTGGGTGCGGGAGAGGTTCCCCTGGATGTCCGATGTCATGTCCTCGTGGGGGAAGAGGCCGGGCACCAGGCCGTTGACCTGGATCCCGTAGGGCCCCCACTCCACGGCCAACGTCTCGGTCATGTTCTTGACGCCAGCCTTGGCGGCCGCGGAGTGCGCGAAGCCCGGCCCGCCCGTCCACGCGTAGGAGGCCCCCACGTTGACGATGGAGCCCGGCGTGCCGGCGGCCAGGTGCCTTCGCGCGAACTCGCGGGAGCAGAAGAAGGTGCCATTCAACGTGATGTCGACCACCGTCCGCCAGGCGTTCGGCGACATGTCCTCGGCGGGCACCGGGAAGTTGGCCGCCGCGTTGTTGATCAACACGTCGGGGAGCGCGAAGCGCTCTTCCGCTGCGTCGAAGGCGGCGGCAATGGAGTCGGGGTCGCGGATGTCGCAGGACACCACGTGCACGGGGGCGCCGATGGCTTCGATGGCCTCGCGTCCCGCATCGAGGTGATCGGGCTTGCGGCTCGCAATCACCAGCGAGGCGCCGAGGCGCGCGAACTCGCTCGCGATGCCCTTGCCCAGCCCGGTGCCCCCCCCGGTCACGAACACGGTCTGTCCATCGAAGCTGCCCGGCTTGAGGGCGCTGTCCCCCGGCGCGGGGGGTGCCGGCAATCCGCTCTTTTCGGCCATGGGGTTCGCGGGGCTCCTGAAAATCGCTGAGCGGGCGAGGCTACGCGCTCGCTGGGACCTTCGGCAAGGCCCGTTCGACCGGCCCGGGGAGGCCCGCGGCCCCTCTCCACCCGTGCGGCAGCCTGGGGCCCAGTGCGGAACGGCTCGAAACCTCCTAAATCGCCGAAAAATTTGATGAATTCTCGAATTCTCGGGAGCGCTGCTTGTGATCCATCTGTATATTGAGATATATTGATATTTAATCAGGGGCTGGGAGTGGACCGCAGCGCCGCCCTGCCGAAGAGAAGCCAGGATGAGCAACGCCCATACACGGCTACAGCGCGTACTCGAAGACCGCATCCTGGTGATGGACGGCGCCATGGGGACCATGATCCAGTCCCGGGAGCTCGCGGAGCCGGACTTCCGCGGCGAGCGCTTCGCCGGGCACCCTCGAGATCTGGCGGGCGACAACGAGGTGCTGGTCCTGACCCGACCCGACGTGATCCGCGACATCCACGACGCCTATCTGGCGGCGGGTGCGGACCTCATCGAGACCAATACCTTCGGCGCAAACCGGATCGCCCAGGCGGACTACGGGATCGAGGCGCTCTCCGAAGAACTCAACCAGCGCGCCGCCGAGATCGCGGTGGAAACGGCGCGTGCCTGGACGCAGCGCACGCCCGACAAGCCGCGCTTCGTGGCGGGTGCCGTCGGGCCCACCAACAAGACCCTCTCCATCTCCCCGGACGTGGCCGACGCCTCTCGCAGGGACGTCGATTTCGACGCGCTCCAACAGGCCTACGAGGAGCAGGTCCGCGGACTCGTCGCGGGCGGGGTGGACGCAATCCTGATCGAGACCATCTTCGACACGCTGAACGCGAAGGCAGCGATCTTCGCCACCCACGAGGTTTTCGACGCCCTCGGAGTGGATCTCCCCATAATGATCTCCGTCACCGTCACCGACCTCAGCGGCCGCACGCTCTCGGGGCAGACCATGGACGCCTTTTGGACTTCCGTCGCCCACGCCCATCCGCTCTCGGTGGGCATCAACTGTGCGCTGGGCGCCGCGCAGATGAGGCCCTTTCTCGCCGAACTCGCCGACCTCGCGCCGGTGCCCATCAGCGTCTACCCCAATGCGGGGCTCCCCAATGCCTTCGGGGGCTACGACGAGCAACCCGAGGAAACCGCCGCGCTGCTACAGGAGTTCGCGGAGAGCGGCCTCGTCAATGCCGTCGGCGGCTGCTGTGGCACCACCGACGAACACATCCGCGCTGTCGCCGAGGCCGTGGAAAGTATCCCTCCCCGACGGATCCCGGAGCCCTCCCACGACATCACCCGCTATTCGGGCTTGGAGGTGACCCCGCTTAGCCGAGACTCCAACTTCACGATGATCGGCGAGCGCACCAATGTCACGGGCTCCCGCCGTTTCGCGCGCTTGATCACCGAGAACGACTACACGTCTGCGGCGGCGGTGGCACTCGACCAGGTGCGCGGCGGAGCCAACATCATCGACGTCAACATGGACGAGGGCATGCTCGACTCCGAGCAAGCCATCACCACCTTCCTGAATCTCATCGCCACCGAACCGGAAATCGCGCGCGTTCCGGTGATGGTGGACAGTTCTCGTTGGGAGGTGATCGAGGCGGGCCTCAAGTGCGTGCAGGGCCGCGGCATCGTCAACTCCATCAGCCTGAAGGAAGGGGAAGCGGAATTCCTCGAAAAGGCGCGCCTGGTGGAGCGCTATGGCGCTGGCGTCGTGGTGATGGCCTTTGACGAGCAGGGACAGGCGGACACCGCGGAGCGCAAAGTGGAGATCTGTCAGCGAGCCTACCGCCTGCTCGTTGAGGAGGTGGGCATCGCCCCCGACGCCATCATCTTCGACCCCAACATCCTCGCCATCGCCACGGGCATGGAGGAACACGCCGACTACGCGAAATACTTCATCGAAGCGACGCGCATCATCAAGGAGAGCTGCCCCGGCGCCCGGGTGAGCGGTGGCATTTCGAACCTTTCCTTTTCCTTCCGTGGCAATGACGTGGTGCGAGAGGCCATCCACACCGCCTTCCTCTACCACGCCATCGATGCGGGCCTGGACATGGGGATCGTGAACGCGGGGCAGCTCGGGGTCTACCAGGAGATTCCCGCAGACCTCCTCGAACGCGTCGAGGACATCCTCTGGAACCGCCGGCCGGATGCCACCGAGCGGATGGTGGAGTTCGCGGATTCCGTCAAAGGCTCCGGTCGCAAGCGCGAGGAGGATCTATCCTGGCGCGAGAACGCAGTCGCGTCCCGCCTCTCCCACGCGCTCATCAACGGCATCGTGGACTTCATCGAAGCGGATACGGAGGAGGCGCGGCTGGCGACGGAACGCCCGCTGGACGTGATCGAAGGCCCGCTGATGGACGGGATGCGCGTGGTGGGCGACCTCTTCGGCGAAGGGAAGATGTTCCTCCCCCAAGTGGTCAAGAGCGCCCGGGTGATGAAACGGGCCGTGGCCCACCTCACGCCCTACATCGAGGCAGAAAAGCAGGAGGGCCCCAGCAGCCGCGGCCGCATCGTGATGGCCACCGTGAAGGGCGACGTCCACGACATCGGCAAGAACATCGTGGGGGTCGTGCTGGGTTGCAACAACTACGAAATCCTCGATCTCGGCGTGATGGTTCCCTGCGAGAAGATCCTGAGCACCGCGGTCTCGGAGAAGTGCGATGTGATTGGCCTTTCGGGCTTGATCACGCCCTCCCTGGACGAGATGGTCCACGTCGCAAAGGAGATGGAACGACAGGGCATCGAGCTACCGTTGCTGATCGGCGGGGCAACCACCAGCAAACTGCACACCGCGGTGAAGATCGCCCCGGAGTACCAGAAGGGCGTCGTACACGTGCACGACGCCTCCCGGGCGGTGGAGACGGTCTCCTCGCTTCTCAGCGATACGCTGCGAGCCGATTTCGACAGCTCGAACCGGGAACTCCAGGAAAAGCTCCGCGCCGCCCACGCGGGCGGCCCCGCGCGCCCCCTGCGGAGCTTGCAGGAGGCCCGCGCCAACGCTCTTCAACTCGATCCGGCTCCGACCGATTTCCCGCTGCCCAGCTTCACGGGCCGTCGCGAAATCGAGGGGGATCTCGCCGAACTCAGCCGCTACATCGATTGGACATTCTTCTTCGCCGCCTGGGAACTCAAGGGCAAGTACCCGAAGATCCTCTCCCACCCGAGGCACGGCGCAGCGGCCCGCGAACTCTTCGACAACGGCCAGGCCCTGCTCCGGCGCATGATCGACGAGCAGCTGCTCACGCCCCGCGGCGTCTACGGCTTCTGGCCTGCCGCGCGCGACGGGGACGACATCGTGCTTTTCGACGACGAGAGCCGTCAGCGCGAGCATCTACGCTTCCACATGCTGCGACAACAGGGCAAGCCAGAGAAGGGGAAGGCCAACCGCTGTCTCTCCGACTACGTGGCGCCCATCGGCACTGGGATCCCCGACCACGTCGGCGCCTTCGCGGTGACCTCGGGCGCAGAGGCCGATGAACTGGCGCGGCGCTTCGAGAAGGACCTCGACGACTACCAGGCCATCATGGTGAAGGCCCTGGCGGACCGACTCGCCGAGGCCTTCGCGGAATGGCTCCACCAGAAGGCCCGGCGGGAGTGGGGCTACGCGGAGAAAGAGGCGCTCTCCCTCGAGGAGCTGCTGGCCGAGAAGTATCGCGGCATCCGGCCCGCCTTCGGCTATCCGGCCTGCCCCGACCACAGCGAGAAGGGCGCGCTCTTCGATCTGCTCGACGCCCCGGCGGCGGGAATCGAGCTCACCGAGAGCTACGCGATGTGGCCCGGCGCCAGTGTGAGCGGGCTCTACTTCGGCCATCCCGCGAGCCGCTACTTCACCGTGGGGCGCCTGGGCCTCGACCAGGTCGAGAACTACGCGCAACGCAAGGGCATTCCGCGCGAAACCGCCGAGCGTTGGCTGGCGCCGAACCTGGGCTACGACGCGCGCGCCTGATACTTCCCTCCGGCCCGTCGAAACCGCCGCTCTCTCATGGACGCGAGCAGGCCGCGTGCTCAGCTCTTCTTGAGCTCGATGAGCACCTCATGGTAGACCTTTTCGCCGGCGTTGAACGCCCACTCGGTGCCGCCCTTGGGGATCTGGATCGTGTTGCCCTCGGGCGGAATGCGAACCGCGAAGGGCTCGACGCCCTCCCCCTTGGGCGGAATGCCAGCCACCAGATCACCCGAGAAGATGACGAGGTAGTAGTCGTGCGCGTGGTGATGGAGATCGCTGTACTCGCCGGGCTCGAGCTTCATCTCCCAGATACGCACCACGTCGTCTTCGAAGAGCACTCGCTGTGCGACATCTCCCACGGGGTCGTCGGCGTGGTCTTCGCGAAAGGCCACCAACTTCTCACGGAGTTCGTCGGGAAGATCGATGTATTCCGGTTCCCTGTACAGCATCAGAATCTCCTGGCTGTCTGCATCGAATCCCTCCCGCGACACCGTGCCTGGGCGGGCAAAGCTCCTACCTTCGCACCCATTCTCGGCTATAGTGCAGCGGAGCGCCAATCCCCGGACGCGAGCAAAGCCTTCCCGGAATCCGCTGCAGCGACCGCGGGCTCGGGGGCGCCGAGACAGCGGCCGCTCGAGATGGGCGAGAAGGAGGGCTCGGATGGCAAAGGGTGATCTGGCCAGACGCGATTTTCTCGCAGCCGCCACGGCAGTCGCGGCGGCTGCCGCCGCTTCGGCACACGCGGCGGGACACGAGTCGGGCGGGCACGAGCAGCATGCCCACCACCACGGCGGGGGGAACGAAGAACTCGCCCAGGCCGCCTCGGACTGTGTGACCAGCGGCGACGCGTGCATCGCCCACTGCCTCGCCGAGTTCGAGTCGGGGCGCACCGAACTCGCTGAGTGCGCGCTCCGGGCCACAGAACTGACCGCGGCCTGCGCCACGCTGCAGAAATTCGCCGCCATGGGTTCGAGTCACCTGCCCGCCTTCGCGGCCGCGACCGCAGCAGTTTGCAAGAGCTGCGAGTCCGCGTGCCGCGAGCACGCGGACGATCACCCCAGCTGCGATGCCTGTGCGACGGCCTGCGCGGCGTGTCAGCGCGCCTGCGACAAGGTGGTCACGGCCTGAGAGTCCTGGGCGAGCGGATCTCGGGAACTTCAACCAGGCGCGTGGGCCTTCGTCCCGTGCGAGCCACGCGACCGTCGTGAGTGAAGCCGGCCAACCGCCGTCCCCGGTCGAGGCCTCCGGCTTCTTCACCGGGTTGCGCGCCCTGCCCATCGTGGTCGGGGTCTTCGTGGACAATCTGGCGACGATGCTCGGTGGATTGCTCTTTCTCTCCGCCCAGCTCGAGCGCTACGGAATCCGACCCGGCGATGAACTCCCCGAGGAAGTACTTCGGGAGCTGCACAGCGATCCCACGCTGTTGGCGGCAAGCCTCGTGATCGGCATCCTGGCCACGTCGCTGGGAGGCTACGCGGCGGGCCGGATGGCCCATGGCCACCGGCGCCAGCACGGTGCCTTCGTGGGCCTGGTGGGCGTGCTTCTTGGCCTGCTCGCCTACGGGTCCGCGGTGGCCGGGGAACGTCCGCCGCTCTGGTACGACCTGCTGGGCTTCCTGCTGATGATTCCCGCTGGGGCGCTGGGAGGGGCTCTCGCGGAACTCCGGTCCGCCAGAACCCCCAAGAACCCCGCAGAACCCCCTTTCCCGTAGGCCCGTACCCTCCCCGGGGGGCGACCGCACAGCGAAAAGCAGGGAATCGCGGACCCGCGCGATCCGCGCGATGACGCCACAGCCGCTGCACGACACGCAACGGTGAACCCGCTCCCCGTTTTCCACGTGGCAACCTCAGCACGACTTCCCTACGGTGGCGGCGCTGAGGAAGCATCCCTGTCCGATTTTCCCGAGAGATCATCTCTTTTCGTGGGACGGCCCGGAGTTCGGTTCCAACGCAAACGTGCGGTAGCAAGGAGTTCCGCACGCATGACTGAAAGTCGAAACCAGAGCGAACGCCTCAATCGAGCGGTCGCTCTACCAAGGTTCGGCACTGAAAACTGCGCGTTCGATGAAAGCGCAGAGGGGTTCTCTCGTGAAGAAACTTTATGTTGGCAACCTTCCCTGGTCGATTGGCGACCAGGAACTCGAAACGCTGTTCAGCAGTTACGGCAGCGTTCGATCGGCCCGCGTGATCACCGACCGCGAAACCGGTCGTTCCCGCGGCTTCGGCTTCGTCGAGATCGATGAAGACGACGGCGCCCAGCGCGCGATGACCGAGCTCGACGGCCGGGAACAAGATGGTCGTGCCCTGCGCGTGAACGAGGCGCAAGAGCGCGAGCGCGGCGGCGGCGGCGGCGGCGGCGGCGGCGGCGGCCGAGGCGGTGGTGGTGGGGGCGGCGGCCGAGACCGCTGGTAACCAATCGTCCGCGTAGCGGCGCTCCCGGCTTCCGGGAGCGCCGCTACGCCTTCGCTTCGTGTGCCGCCTCCCGCTGGAGGGGCGCTCAGTGCAGCTCGTAGACCATCGGGTAGCGCATCCCCATGGCCTCTCCGTCCCAGGCCCCCTTGGCAACGGCCTGAATTCCGTTCAGGCACGCGTAGCGTGGATCACCGGTGTAAAAGCGTGGGAGCGGCACCCGTTCCAAATCTTCCACGATTCCCTCCCCGGCGCCCGCTATCGGAGCGCGCTTGCGATTCCCGCTCCCTCGCCGGCGAGCAGCCGGGTGCCCGGCGAACAGGCCTCGATCAAGAGGCGGCTCTCCTCGGTCTCGAGCCCCGGTAGACGCGCGGGTGGAGTCTCGCGGATCAGCGAGGCCGCGCGCTCCACCCAGCCATCCCCCTCTGCCTGCGAGTCCAGGGCAAAGAAACTCGCGATCTCCCGGAGCCAGGGCTTCGGGTCTTCCAGCAGCGCTTCGAAGGAGACCTCCAGCAGGCGCTCGGGGGGAAGTGCGTCCAGGGAGGGCCGACCGCGCTGGATCTGGTCCGACCAGTAACGGCCGAAGTGCTCGGCAGAGGGCCGAGCGGCCAGCACGAGGCTCAGGGTGTCATCGGCCCGGGCCTCGGCCTCGAAGTCCAGCGGGGGAAGTTCAGACACCCGGCGGCCGTCCGCCAAGGGCGCGTCATAGATCAGGCTGATGGGCAACCGGTAGGCGTGGTGCTCTCGCATCGAGAGCGCGACCTCCGGCCCCTCGCGGTGGAGATGCAGGAAGCGAGCCTCGGGGTAGAGGCGAATCAGTTCGTCCGCGTAGTCGATCGACGAGCCCGAGCGCTCGATCCATACCCGCTGACCCGTCTCCCGGGCGAGCCAATCGAAGAGCGCCAGGTAGTGGTCACGCGGGGGCGCCTCGGGAAGCGTACGCGCGAAGGCTTGGAGCGCCTCGAAGAGATCGTCGGGCGCGTCGGAAAGACGCGGCAGCAGAGCGACCAGGATCCAAGGCAGGGCATCCTCCCGGACGTAGCGGCCCCGGGGGCCCGGCCGATCACTCTCGTTCGCGAAGGGGTAGGTGATCTCCTCCACCCGGTAGCCCCTTCGCAGCACCGCGCTCACCATGGGCTGCTCGCTGGAGATCAGCTCCGCGAAGGCCGCGCCGGAAATGGGTTCTGGGGCAAAGCGCCGGGCGAAGTCCAGGCCGTTGAAGAACTCGCAGAGGCTCGCAACACCCCGGCACTCCGCGAGCATGCGCGACAGCAGCGTCGAGCCACAGCGACCCGTCCCCACCACGAAGCGCTGCACCCGGCCCCTCCGCACCTGCCCCGCCGGCTGATATGCTCGGCCCCGTCAGCATAGAACGGAGGACGCCAGCTTGGAAAGCGACCCCTCGGACCCCCGCATCATGGACGGCACGGCCTGGCAGGATCTCTGCGCGACCCTCGAGCGCTCGTCTCGACTGGTGGTGGGCGCCGACGTGCCCGCTACGCCCCGGCATCGCGCCGAGGGCTTCCGCTACCTCTCGCGCTTTCTGGCGGCCGGCCTCGTGAACTGCGTTTCCCACAACGATCCCGACTACCCGGTCTTCGGCCGCATGATCGACTACACGATGCCCTGGGGACTCGACAATCCCGATTGCCTCTACCTCTACGCCCCCCTGCGCGGCGGCGCAGAGTACCGTGTCTTCGGGAACCGCGGCAGCGCCAACCACGTCGACTTCCAGGTGAACTTCGGCCACTTCGCGAACGGCGAGCTGGCGTCCTGGGGCACCGTGGCGTCGCTGGACGGTCAGGACCTCGCGCAGGAGAAAGACGGAAGCTTCGAACTCCACGTCGGGGGCTCGAAGCGCTCCGGCAACTGGCTGGCTTCCCGTGATGACGTCGAGTTCCTGCTGGTCCGGCAATATTTCGACGTCTGGGAGAGCGAGCGGCCCGCGGATCTCTGCATCGAGCGGGTGGGCGCCGAGTACCCGGTGCCCCCACCCCGCACGGATCAGATCGCCGCGCGAATGGAGAAGCTCGCCAGCTGGATCGAACGCGGCGGAGCACTCTGGGAGCGCATGAGCCAAGGCTTCCAGTCCATGGAGGCCAACAGCCTCGTCGTCCACATGCCCGAGGACGCAGGAGAGCGGGCGGGCATGAGGGGGCAGGCCTATGGCATGGGACATTTCCGATGCCGGCCCGAGGAGGCGGTGATCCTCGACTTCGATGTGCCCGAATGTCATCACTGGGGGGTGGCGCTCGCCAACCACTACTGGGAGGCCGTGGAGTACGCGAGTCGACAGAGTTCGCTCAACCGCTCCCAGGCGCAGATCTCGCCGGATGGACACTTCTGCGCGGTGATCGCCCACGAGGATCCCGGGGTGGCGAACTGGCTCGACCCGGGACACAACGTGGACGGCACGCTGACCGCGCGCTTCTTGCACGCCGCGATCCCCCCGCAACCGCGCTTCCGCGTGGTCCCCCTGGACGCGCTCTCCGCGGCCCTGCCACCGGATACGCCCCGGATCACCCCCGAAGATCGACGCGAGATCCTGGAGCGCCGTCGACGCGCGGTGATCCGGCGCTTCCGAACCTAGAAACCCTGGGCCACAGCGCTTACAGGGTCGCAGTGGGAGATCCGTGGCATACTCGGCCCGCTCGCGGCGCCGCGACGAGGAGTCCCCATGAACGCGCCCCGGACACGCAGCTTGCTGATTGCCTCCCTGTCGCTGATCACGGCAGCCTGCGCGGGCACTCGCCCCGCCCAGGTCGGCATCCAGCAGGCGGGACTCGCCGCCTGCCCCAGCTCTCCGAACTGCGTGTCCAGCGACTCAAGCGACTCCGCGCACCGGGTCGCGCCCTTCGTCTTGAACTCGCCCCCCGCAAAGGCATGGAAGACCGTCCGCGCAGTGGTGGCCGCGCTGCCCGACACGCAAGTGGTGGCAGCCAGCGCTTCCCGGCTGCACGCGGAATCCACCAGCGAGATTTTCGGATTCGTGGACGACCTGGAGCTACAGCTGCGCCCGTCCCAGGGCCTCATCGCGGTGCGCTCCGCCTCGCGTCTGGGCTACGGGGACATGGGGGTCAACCGTCGCCGCGTGGAGGAACTCCGCGCGGCGTTGATCGCGCGCGGAGTCGTCCGGTGAGCCTCGCCCGGATCTGGCGCGAGCTGTGCGCCCACCCGATCATCACGGGGGTCCTGCTCGGCTGCACGCTCGTGGGCGTGGGGCTGGGCTACCAACTGCTCAGCGCGGAATGGCCGCTGTGGCGACGCCTGTTGGGAGGAGGCGTGGGAGGCGCTGGAGTGGGCGTCTTCATCACGGCCGCTCGCATGATCGGATAGCGGCGCTTTTGCCGCAGGGGGAAGGTTCCACGCAAGTCCCCGGCAAATCCAGCCGAAAACAGCATCGAAGGCCCCTCGATGAACCGGGCAGTGAAACGGGAGGAAGTCATGGGAGACATCGGCCTGACCCACGTGGCGCTCAGCGTTCGAGACCTCGACACCAGCGCGGACTTCTACGAGCGCTTCGCGGGGATGCAGGTCGTTCACCGCCGCGAGGGCGTGCTCTGGATCAGCGACAAGACGCGTCCCTTCGTGATCGTGCTGATGGAATCCGACCAGATCAGCCCATTCGGCCCCAACGGGCACCTGGGCATCGCCTGCGAATCCCGGGAGACGGTGGATCGCCTGTGCGAGCAAGCCCAGGAAGAGCAGCGCGAAGTTCACGGCCCCCAGGACTACGGCCCCCCGGTGGGATACTGGGCGATCATCCGCGACCCGGACGGCCACAGCGTGGAGTTCTCCCACGGGCAGGACGTGGGGCTCGCGGTGGAGAGCGCCCGCTGAGTACGAACGCCGCGGGAATGCAGGGAAGCCTGGCCGGCAAGGTTGCGATTGTCACAGGCGCCAGCCGCGGGATCGGCCTCGCCATCGCCGAACGCTTCGCGGCCGAGGGCGCGGCCGTCGCCATCGTCGCGCGGACCGTCGAGCCACGCGCCGATCTCCCGGGCAGCCTCGGCGAGAGCGTAAAGCGCATCGAGTCTCGCGGCGGCCGCTGCCTGGCAATCCCCGCCGACCTCACCGATGCACGATCACGGGCGAAGATCGTGGAGACCACGCGCGAGGCGTTCGGCGCGGTGGACATCCTGGTCAACAACGCGGCACGCGCCTTCTACGAGCCCGCCCAGACGATCTCCGAGAAGCGCCTGCGCCTCTCCTTCGAACTCAACTTCCTGGCCCCGATCGATCTCACCCAGCGCGCGGTCCCGCTAATGCGCGAAAGAGGGGGCGGGGCGGTGGTGAATCTCTCCTCGGCAACCTCCCGATCCCCCGCTGGACCGCCCTACGACGACTTCGCGCGCACGCGCGGCGTGGGGACCTACGCGGCCAGCAAGGCGGCGCTGGAGCGCATGACCACGGCGCTGGCCGCCGAGCTGTACGCCGACGGCATCTCCGTCAACAGCCTCGCCCCGGTGGGCGCAGTCCGCACCGAAGCCGCGGAACAGCTCGGCGTGATCCCCCCCGAAGCCGACGCAGAGCCCGTCGAGGACATGGCGGAAGCGGCCCTGGCCCTCTGCAGCGGGGATCCACTGCAGCTGACGGGACGCATCACCTACAGCGGCCTGCTCCTCGAGGAGCTGGGCATCCGAACGCGAGGGCTGGATGGAGGCCCCTTCAAGCGCGCTTAGCGGGAGGTGACGCGCCGAGGACGAAGGAGCCGGGGTCGGCCACTTCCGGCCGCGGGCACCGGGGTCTATGATCCGAGCGCCTCCCGGCGCCCATAAGGAGCCCCCATGGCCAGCCTCGACTACCTCGCCATCGATGGCGACAATCACTACTACGAACCCGACGACTGCTGCACGCGTCACCTCGACGCGCGATTCAAGGATCGCTCCCTGCACGTGGTGCGCGGCGAAGATGGCTCTGGGCAGTGGCATTTCGGGAACAAGCCGCTGACCTTCGCGCGCAACGCGCGCGATGTCGTGATGCCTCCGGGCCTGTACCGCGCCTTCATGGCCGGCGCGGCCTTCGACCCCGAGAAGCCGCCCGAAATGATTCCATCGCTCTCCCCGGAGTTCAGCCAGCGCGACGTTCGACTCGAGGTCCTGGATCGCCAGGGCCTGCAGGCCAGCCTGATGATCCCCTCCGTCGGGCTGGCCTTCGACGCCGAATGCGTGGAAGACCCGGAGGCCGGCTGCGCGGCAGCGACGGCCTTCAATCGCTGGATCGAAGACGATTGGGGATACGCGTACCAGGACCGGCTGATCTCACCCGCAACCATCTCACTGCTGGATCGGGATCTCGCCGTCGCGGAACTCGACCGCGTGCTCGATGCAGGCGCGCGGCTCCTGCTCTTGCGCGCCGGACCGCTACCCGGCATCTCCCCCGCGGACCCTCACTTCGACCCCTTCTGGGCCCGCGTCAACGAGGCCGAGATCCCAGTGATCCTGCACATCGGCGTGAGCGGCTACAACCCCATCGTCGGCGCCATGTGGGGAGAGAAGCCGGACGTGAGTGAAAGCGAAATGTCGCCCTTCCTCTACTACACCTGCTTCGGCAAACGCCCCATCCTGGACACGGTGGCCTGCTTCATCCTCCACAACCTCTTCGGACGCTTCCCGAAGATCCGCATGCTCTCCATCGAAAACGGTTCGAGCTGGGTTCCGGACCTGCTGCGCGATCTCGACAAGAGCAGCCGTGTCACGGTCAGCACCCAGGGCGACAAGCAAGTGGATTGGATCGGCGGCCCCCTCACAGACCGGCCCTCGGACATCTTCCGGCAGCACTTCTGGGTCTGCCCATTCTTCGAGGATTCAGTCCCGGAACTGGTCGAGACCATCGGCGCCGATCATGTCCTCTTCGGTTCGGACTGGCCGCATCCCGAGGGCATTGCAGAGCCCCTCGACTTCCTGCACGAGTGCGAAGGCCTGCCCGCAGACCAGGTGCGCCTGATCATGCGCGAGAACAACGAGAAGCTACTCGGCCTCGCGTCGAATTGACGCGGAGGAACCTGCGTCGCTTCGCTGTCCGGTGACGGGGAAGGCCGACTAGACGCGCTCGACAACGGTGGCGATCCCCATGCCGCCGCCGATGCACATGGTCACGAGGCCCGTGGTAGCGTCGCGGCGCTCCAACTCGTCGAGGATCGTCCCGATCAGCATCGCGCCGGTGGCGCCCAGGGGATGGCCCAGGGAGATGGCGCCGCCGTTCACGTTGACCCGCTCCTCGTCGAGGTCGAGATCCCGCACCACCTTGAGGGGGATGGCCGCGAAGGCCTCGTTGATCTCGAAGAGATCGATGTCCGCCACCGTCATCCCGGCCTTCTCGAGGCAGCGCTTCGAGGCGGGGGTCGGCGCCGTGAGCATGATCACCGGCTCGTCGGCCGCGGTGGCCGTGGCGACGATGCGCGCCCGGGGCTCGAGACCGTGGGCCTTCGCATACTCGGGGGAAGCCACCAGCACCGCCGCCGCTCCGTCCACGATGCCCGAGGAGTTGCCCGCGGTGTGCAGGTGCTGGATCTCCTCCACCTCCGGATAGACGGAGAGCGCCTTCGCATCCAGGCTGCGATCGTCGCCCTTCTGCACGTAGGCGCCCAGGCCCTCGAAGGAGGCGGGCAGCTTCGCGAGGGAATCCGCGGTAGTCCCCGGCCGGGGATGCTCGTCCTCGGCGAGCACGACCTTGCCTTCGGCGTCCACCACGGGGAAGAGGCTGCGCGAGAAGCGCTGCTCTTCCTTGGCGACCCCGCAGCGCTGCTGGCTCTGCGCCGCGAACTCGTCCAGCCTGCGTCGTGAGAAGCCCTCCCGCGTAGCGATCAGATCCGCGGAGATGCCCTGGGGTACGAGGGGGTGCTGGGCGGACAACTGGGGATCCTTGCCGTCCAGTCCGCCGCCGGCGCTCCCCATGGGCACACGCGACATGGACTCGACACCGCCGCCGATCACGAGATCCTGCATGCCCGCCATCACGCCCATGGCAGAGAAGTTGACCGCCTGCTGGCCGGAGCCGCAGAAGCGATTGAGGGTGACTCCGCTGGCGCTGCGCGCGTCCCAGCCCGCCGCCAGCACCCCGTTGCGGGCGATGCAGGCCGCCTGCTCGCCTACCGCGGACACACAGCCCGCCACCACATCCTCGACATCCGCGGGATCGAAGCCCACGCGTTCCTGCAACGCGTTCAGGGTCTGCCCCAGCAGCTGCTGGGGGTGCACGCTCGAGAGCGCTCCGACCTCCGCCTTGCCCCGGCCCCGGGGCGTGCGAACCGCATCGATGATCCAAGCCTCTGCCATGACTTCGCTCCTCCAGATTCGATGCGGGAGATGCTAGGAGGCCGACCCGGGAGCCAGCAAGTGCCCAGGGGCAGCGCGCTCGGAGCCTGCCGCCAGCAGCAACAGCGCAAGCGCCAGCCCAGAGCTCCTGCGAATTCCTGACGCGATCGTTGCTGTCTCCACCGGAGCCACCTCCTGGGCCCACGATGGAACGACCCGGGAGCGAATGCAAGGAAGCCGGGGGGCAGTCGCCCGTGGTTACAAGAGGCCAGCGACGCGCTGACCGAGGCGACGCGCCAGTCGTCGCGCTCGCTCGCCGGGATCCCCCCAGTCGCTCCCTCCCAGCCGGCTCTCCACGAAGGTCGCAAAGCCCTGCAGTCGCGCGTCACCGTGACGCAGCGTCACCCGGACGGCGAGACGATCCGGCGCGCCCAGGCCGGGCCACCAACGCGCTGCGAACGCCGAGCGCAAGCGCAGCGCCTCGACCCGGATCTCCACGCGAAGCTCTCCCTGCCGGTGGAAGCGCTGGTGCTGTTCGAGCCAGTCGAGGGTGCTCTGGCGCAGTACCGCGGGCACCTCGTAGCGAGCGAGGCCGCGGAGGTCACTGGGCGCCAACTGACCGCTCGTCTCCACCTCGACGTCGGCAATGCGCAATGCGCCCCAGTGCCGGGCGAGGTCCTTCGGATCGGGAGGCTGCTCGGGGGAAAGCGCGCAGGCGAGCCCGAGCCCGGCGAAGAACGCGGCGATTCCGCGAAGCCGCAGCGCAGGCGAGCGGCCACAGCCACCTTCTCGAACCACCACCCGACCCCTCCCCGCACTGGATCCGGTAGAGTAGCCCCGAGGGCCGGGGCGGGTGCCGTGGGCCGAAAAGCGGGAGTTCTCGATGCGCCACAGCCTTCCCGCAGGCGGTGAGGATTGGGAGTCGCTGCGCGAACGCATGATCGCGCTGGCCAGCGACGACGTCGACTGGCGGAGCGCGCGCACCGCCGTCTACATCTTCAACGCCGGCGAGGACGTACTGCGCGTGGCCAAGGACGCCTACGCGCTCTACCAGTCGGAGAACGCGCTGGGACCACTGGCCTTCCCGAGCCTCGCGCGCATGGAGCGGGAAGTGGTGGAGATGGGCCTCGGACTGTTGCACGCGCCTCCCGAAGCCTGCGGGAACATGACCTCCGGGGGGTCCGAGAGCATCTTCCTGGCGGTCAAGAGTTGCCGGGACCAGGCGCGCGCCCAGGGGCGAGACACGCACGGCGGCGAGATCGTCGTCCCCCAATCCGCCCACCCCGCCTTCGACAAGGCCGCCCACTACCTGGATCTGCGCGTGCTGCGCGTGCCCGTTGGCGAGGATCTGCGCGCCGACGTGGACGCGATGGCTGCGCGGCTGGGCGAGCGCACGCTGATGCTGGTGGGCTCCGCGCCCTGTTTCCCCTACGGGCTCATCGACCCCATCGAAGCCCTGGGAACACTCGCCGAGCAGCACGCGCTCTGGTTGCACGTCGACGCCTGCGTGGGCGGGTACTTCGCGCCTTTCGCCCGCATGAACGGAGCCCTCGTGCCCGCCTTCGACTTCGAGGTGCCGGGAGTGCGATCCATCTCCTCCGATCTCCACAAGTACGGCTACGTGTCCAAAGGGGCTTCCACNATCTTCCACCGCAGCGAAGCGCAACGCGCCTACCAGATCTTCGAATTCGACGACTGGCCGGCGGGTGGAATGACCACGCCCACCGCCGCGGGCACGCGTCCGGGCGGCGCCATCGCCTGCGCGTGGGCGGTCACCCACTACCTGGGCGAGCAGGGCTACCGGGAGAAGACCCGCATCGTGATGGAAACCCGAGAGAAGATGGAGCGCGCAATCGAGGAGATCCCCCCCTTGAAGATCCTCGGCAAGCCGAGCCTGGGCATCCTCGCCTTCACGAGCGACGGTCCGGACCCCCACGCGATCTGGGGCCGGATGCTGGCGAGGGGCTGGTTCACCAGCGTGGTCACCGAACCCCGCGGCATCCAGTTGATGCTCTCGCCCGCGCATGCCGCGGTCTGCGACGAGTACCTCGACGACCTGCGCGAGGCCACCCTCGAGGTCCAGCAGGGCGTCGCAGCGGGTCGCGGCCCCGGCCCACGCTACGCCTGAGCCCGCTCAGAGTTCGAAGACACCCCGGGCCAGCACCCCTGCGTTCAGATCCGCGGTCGCCCGCTCGAAGTCCTCGAGGGGGTAGGTGCGTGTGACGAGCTCATCGAGCAGCAGTCGTCCTTCCCGGTACAGCTCCACGTAGCGCAACACGTCGTGCTGGGGTCGCGAGCCCCCGTATCGACACATCAGGATGCCCTTGTCCTGGTACATGGCCCCCACGTCGAAGCTGGCCTCGGTGCCCGGCGGCGGCACGCCCAACACCACCACGTTGCCCCCGCGATCCAGCAAGGTGGTGGCGGTCTGCACGAGACCCCGCGCACCCACGCACTCGAACGCGTAGTCGACGCCGAGGGGGCAGATCGCGAACAGCGCATCCCGGAGCGCGTCTCCGGTGGCAGTGAGGAAGTGGGTCGCTCCGAAGCGTCGGGCCACCGCCTCCTTGTCGGGATTCGCGTCAATGGCCACGATGGGCTGGGCGCCGGCGAGGCGCGCGCCCTGAATCACGTTGAGCCCGATGCCCCCCACCCCGATCACCGCCACGCGCTCGCCCGCCTCGACGCGCGCGCGATTGAGCACGGCGCCCACTCCCGTCAGCACCGCGCAGCCCACCAGCGCCGCCGCGCTGGGGGGCAGATCGTCGGGGACCACCACCGCCTGCACGGCATCCACCAACGTGTATTCGCAGAAGACCGAAGTGGCCGCGAAGTTGTAGACGGGCTCGCCGCCGCGCCGGAAGGGCTGGAAGACGCGGCCGAAGCTCTCGAGGCAGTGGGTCGGGCGACCCCGGTTGCAGGCTTCGCAGCGCCCGCAGTTTCGGATGGTCGAGAGCACTACCCGGTCTCCCACTTGAGGGTGCGTGACGCCGGGCCCCACGGCATCCACCACCCCCGCACCTTCGTGCCCCAGCACCACGGGCGCCGGGTAGGGGATGACGCCCTCCACCACCGCGAGATCGCTATGACAGAGCCCCGCGGCCTGGATGCGGACGCGAACCTCCCCCGCCTCGGGCTCGCGCACTTCCAGGTCGTCCACCACGTGGACCCGTTTGCCGTCGAAGAGCACACCGCGCATGGCGCGCAGCATAGGTCAGCCGCGCGATGCGCAGTGGGCCGGGCCTCGAGCAGCCCTCCTTCAGCCGTCGACGAGCGCCCAGGCGGCGTCCGCCCGGGAGCGCACCGCTCCGCCAAGTTGCGTGGCCGTTTCGGAACTCGCGTTGCCGTCCAGGCCCCGCTTGTAGACCCCCTGGACGATCGATGCGGCCCGGAAGAGCTGGAAGACGAGGTAGAAATTCCAGTGCTCGCGGGGGTCGCTACCCGTCAACTCCGCGTAGCGGGCCACCAGGTCGGACTCCTGGGGGATTCCCAGCGATTCGAGGTCCGCGCTCTGCAAGTCGTCTCCGACGGTTCCGCCACCGTGGTAGCTCAGGCAGAAGTAGGCGAGATCACCGTGAGGATGCCCGAGGGTGGAGATCTCCCAGTCGAGCACCGCTACCACCCGGGGCTTTTCGGGATCCACGATGCAGTTGCCGATCCGGTAATCGCCGTGTACGACACGGGTCTCGTCGGACTCGGGAACGTGGGCGGGCAACCACTCCATGAGCGACTCCATGGAGGCGATTCGATCGGTCTTCGAGGCCTCGTACTGCTTGGACCAGCGCGAAATCTGGCGCGTATAGTAGTTGCCCGGGCGGCCGAAACCCTCGAGGCCCAACGCCAGGGGATCGAGGCTGTGGATCGCAGCCAACGTCTCCACCGCGTGCTCGAAGAGCGCAGCGCGCTCTTCGGGACGAAAACCGGGGAGGCGCGTGTTCGCGATGACGCGTCCCTCCACGTGCTCCATCACGAAGAAGGAGGTACCGATCACCGACTCGTCTTCGCACAACAGGTAGGTGCGCGGCACGGGTACCCCGGTGCCCTCCAGGGCACGAATCACCCGGTACTCTCGATCCACCTGGTGGGCGGAGCGCAACAACACACCCGGAGGCTTCTTGCGCAGTACATAGCGCTCCCCTCCGCTCTCCAGCAGGTAGGTGGGGTTGCTCTGGCCGCCCTCGAACTGTTTCACGCTCAGCCCGCCCGCAAAACCCGGCAAGGCACCGCTCAGGTAGCGGGAGAGCGCCGCCTCGTCGATGCGGTGGGCCTCGCGCACGTCGGTGAGCTGGGGGATGTGGGACACGTCGGACATGCCTGGGCTCTCCCTGCCGCGATCCGCGGCACTTCGCCGGACCCGGGCCTCCTCTACAACCCGGAAAGCGATTGTGCCATAGGGTAGGCGCGACGGGTGGGCCGCGTCACGGGCCCCGCGAGACGTGCCGCGCGCAAGCGCGGCGGCGCCAGACGTGGGCCTCAGCCAGCGTCTTCGGCCACGCGCACCTGCACCTCGACCCAACCCGGCGCCACCGCCACCACGTCCACGTCGCTGGGATGCTCCACGCTCTCGTCGGAGATCTCGAAGCTGTGACTTCCCGCCCCGACCGGCTCCGCGTCGATCCGCACCTGGACGTTGGCTGGATTGGCCCGGTTCACCTCACGGCGAGAGCCACTCAGGGTGATCCAAACCTCCTGGGGCTCGATGGATTCCAGCATGTAGCCCGGGGACAGGTTGGCGACGTGCACGGGCACCGCGAAGGCCATTTCCACGTCGGCCTCCGCGTCCACCAGCACCGCCCACATCCACACCGCGATGGCGGTCGCCGCCAACCCCTCGGGCCAGTGGGAGGGCATGCCGCGCAGCCAGCGACTGAAGCCGGCCTCCCGGGGCATGGGATTCGAATCGTGCACGTAGCGTCGCAGCTCCTGCACCAGGGCGGGGGCGTCCACCTCGTCGAGGCGACCGTTGCGGGCCACCGAGAGCGTTCCGCGCTCCTCGGATACGACGATGCAGAGCGCGTCCGTGCGCTCGGTGAGCCCCAGTGCCGCCGCATGCCGCGTCCCGCCCCGGCCCAGGTTCTCGTTGTCCACCGAGAGGGGAAGGTGCACCGCGAAGCGCGCCACCTCGTTGCCCTCGAGCACCACGGCCCCGTCGTGCCCCGCAGAGTGCGTGTCGAAGAGACTCTCGAGCAGGGGTGCGCTGACGCGACCGCGCAGGAAGACACCGCCCTCCAGGTAGCGGTCGAGCAGGTCCCGGCCGGGGATTACCACCAGGGCACCGGTGCGGGCCTCTGCGAGGGCGCTCACCGCGCGGGCCACGCTCTCCACCGCGTCGGGCCCGGGGCGCGGGCGGCGCCGGCGCAGCCCCGTCACCGCGATGCGCTCGAAGAGGCGCCGCAGGTCATCCTGGAAGACCACGATCATCACCAGGGCAACGGCCGCGAAGAAGCCCTGGAAGAGCCAGACCGTCAGCTGCAGGCCCAACTGCTGGGCGACGAGGTAGAGGGCGAAGACGATCCCCAGACCGATCAGCGCGAAGCGCCCGCGGGTGCGCCGCAGCCAGACGATCAGCATCCAGAGCAGGAACGTCACGATGGCGACGTCCGCAACGTCCCCCAGGTGAAGCGCCGCGAGTGCCAGCACGGTGGCCCGGACCTCCAGAGGGGGAGGGGGTCCCCCTGGGTAGCGCACCTCGAGCGGGAGGTCACGTTCTGCCGGCGGTCTGCCGATAAAGCAGGGGGAGCGCTCGTAGCTCGCGCAGCTCCCGGGCGCCGTATCGAAATCTCGAAGGAGGAGATTGCCATGCGCGCTTTCAGACCCCGATCGTCCTGGTCCGCGGCTCTCGTGTGGCTGTCTGCGGCCCTCGGCCTGCTCTTCCTCTCGACCCCCGTGCCCGCGGCAGCAGCAGGCGGTGGTGGTGGCGGTGGTGGCGGAATGGGCTTGGGCCAGGGCAGCGGTGGCATGCAACGCGCCGCGAAGCACTTCGAGCGGGCCGAGAAATACCGCGTGCAGGGGATCGAGGACACGCGCCTCGCCCTGGAAGAGAGCGATCCCGAGGAGCGCGCCGAGCACCATGAAGACGCCCAGCGGAAGTTCAAGCGCGCACTCCGCGAATACAAGAAGGCCACCCGAGCGAAGCGGGACTTCCACTACGCGTACAACGGCCAGGGCTTTTGCCAGCGGATGCTCGGGGACTACGAGGCGGCACTGACGTCCTACGACAAGGCCTTGGAACTCGAACCGGGCTTTCCCCCCGCCGTCGAGTACCGCGCGGAGGCCTACTTGCGACTCGGCCGCCTGAAGGAGGCCCAGGCCGCCTACATGGAACTCTTCAACGCAGAGCGGAACATCGCCGACCTGCTGTTGCGCAAGATGCGGGCCTGGCTGGCCGGCCAGCAGAAGACGCCGACCGTCCCCGCCAACGAGCTCTCGGCCTTCCAGACGTGGGTCGGCGAACGCTCGGAGATCGCCGACCAGACGGCGGCCCTGATGCCCGGTGAAGCCGACTCGCGCTGGTAGCTACACGCGACTCGCGCTGCTCGGCGCCTGGCTCCTCGCTGCGATCGCGGAGGCGGCGCCCCAACAGGCGAAGGACTTCGACTGGCGGCTTCCGCCGGGCTTCCCGGTGCCGCGGGTGCCCGCCGACAACCCCATGAACGCCCACAAGGTCGAGATGGGCCGCAGGCTCTTCTACGACGTTCGGCTCTCGGGCAAAGCGGGCACGGCCTGCGCGTCCTGCCACCGCCAGGAGCTGGCCTTCACCGACGGCCGTGCCCGGGCGCGCGGTGCCGAGGGCGACTTGCACCCGCGCAGCGCCATGAGCCTCGCCAACGTCGTCTACGCGCCGGCGCTGGGTTGGGCGGACCCCGACACCCGCAGCCTGGAGGCACAAGCCGCGATCCCGATGTTCAACCGGCAACCGGTGGAGATGGGCGTGGCCGGTGTCGAGGAGCACGTACTGGCGCGGCTGCGCGCGGACTCCGACTACCGCCGGCTCTTCGCGGCGGCCTTCCCGGAGGCCACGGGGACCCTCGCGCTGCTCCATGTCCGCCGGGCCCTGGCGGCCTTCCAGCGCACTCTGATCTCCGGCGACTCCGCGTACGACCGACTCGTCTACCGGGACGATGCGGCGGCGATGGGCCCCCAAGCCCGGCGCGGCATGCGGCTGTTCTTCTCGGAGCGGGCGGGTTGCGCGAAGTGCCACGCCGGGCCCGGCTTCTCGGGTCCCATGGATTTCGAGGGTGCGGCCCGCGCGGAAGCACAGTTCCACAATACCGGCCTCTACAACCTGGAGGGCCGAGGACGATACCCGCAGGGGGGCCAGGGCGTCTTCGAACACACGGGCCGAACGGAGGACGTGGGACGCTTCCGCACGCCGACCCTGCGCAACGTGGCCCTCACCGCGCCCTACATGCACGATGGCAGCGTCCCGAGCCTGCGCGCCGCAGTGCTCCACTACGCGGCGGGCGGGCGCAACTGGCGGGATGCAGTGGGCTCGGGCCGCGCCGCCGCGAACCCCCACCAGAGCGAAGACGTGCGCGAGATCGGGTTCGACGAAACGGAGGTGGACGCCCTGGTGGCCTTCCTCGAGAGCCTCACGGACTGGGCGTTCGTGAGCGACCCGCGCTTCGCGAATCCCTTCGGCCCAGCGCCGGCCGAGCGCGCTCCAAGCGCCGCGATCCGGAACGCCCGCTAGCCAGGGAGTTCCACCCAGCGCTTTCCGATCGCCTCGACCACCGGGTCGACGATGGCCCGAAAGCTCTCGCGCGCGTGCATGTGCCGCAGGAAAGCCACGAGACGCGGCCAGCGCCGCGTCGGCCGTGGTCTGCTCCCGAGCCTGTGAAAGCCCACGCTGTGACCGGTATGCTGGTAACGCGCAGCGCTCGAGCACGAGGAGCACGACGATCCCCAATGGACCTCTTGATCCGCAACGGCTCGATCGTGGACGGAACCGGCGCCCCGGCCCGCAAGGCCGACGTGGCCGTGGAGGGGGGCCTCATCCGGGCCATCGAGCCCCCGGGCAGGCTGGGGGATAGCGCCCGAGAGGTGCTGGAGGCCGAGGGCCTCTGGGTGACCCCGGGCTTCGTGGACGTCCACACCCATTACGACGGGCAGGTCACCTGGGACTCGCTGCTGGCCCCCTCGGCCTGGCACGGCGTCACCAGCGTGGTGATGGGCAACTGCGGGGTGGGCTTTGCGCCGGTGCGGCCGGACCGCCGACAGTTCCTCATCGAACTGATGGAGGGCGTCGAAGACATCCCGGGCAGCGCGCTTTCCGACGGCATTCGCTGGGAGTGGGAGAGCTTCCCGGAATACCTCGACGCCTTGGAGGGACTGCCCCGCGCGGTGGAGGTGGCCGCCCAGGTCCCCCATGGCGCCGTGCGCGCCTACGTGATGGATGATCGCGGCACACCGGGCACCCAGGCCAGCGCCGACGACATCCGGCGCATGGCGGAGATCGCACGCGAGGGGGTAGCCGCGGGCGCGGTGGGCTTCTCGACCAACCGGCTGCCGCTCCACACCTCGATCCACGGCGACCCGGTGCCGGGCACCTTCGCGTCCGAGCAGGAACTGCTCGCGATCATGAAGGCCTTTCGGGAGACCGGCCACGGACTCCTCGAGGTGGTGCCCGCCGGCGCCATGGGCGAGGAGCCCGCGGCACCGATCCGGGAAGTGGAACTCTACCGGCGCCTCAGCCTCGAGACCGGCTGTGCGATCACCTTCTCGCTGGCCCAGATCCAGACCGCGCCGCGACACTGGGAGGAGATCCTGCTGCGCGTGGAGCGCGCCAACGCCGAAGGCGCCCGCCTGGTCCCCCAGGTGGCCGGCCGCCCCGCCGGCCTGCTGATGAGCTGGGAGACCTTCAATCCCTTCATGGCGCGCCCCAGCTACGGGGCACTCGCAAAGCTGCCGCTGCCCGAGCGCGTCGCGCAGCTCCGAGAACCCGCCACCCGGGCGGCGATCCTCGAAGAAGGCGAGCACGACCACGCCGCCATGGCGATGATGCGCAACAGCTACGACACCACCTTCCCGCTGCAAGACGGCCCCGTCTACGAGCCGGACCCCGAAGATTCCATCGCGGCCCGCGCGCAACGCGAGCAGAGACCCGCCGACGAACTGATCTACGACCTGATGTGCGACCTCGCCCAGGATCCCGAAGGCGGCGAGCCGGGCTTCCTGCACGTCTGGTTCTCGGGCTACAAGGACGGCAATCTCGACGCCATCGGCAGCATGATGCGGCACCCGGACACGGTGGTGGGTCTGGCGGACGGGGGCGCCCACTGCAGCATGATCTGCGACGCCTCCATGCCCACCTATCTCCTCGAACATTGGGTACGCGACCGCCAGCCGGGCGCGCGCCTGGACATCGAGGAGGCGGTTCGAATGCTCTCCCGTGACCCCGCGGAACTCTACGAGTTGCACGACCGCGGCACCCTCGCGCCGGGCCGCCGCGCCGACCTCAACGTCATCGACCTCGAGGCGCTGCGCCTCCATACGCCACGCATCGCCAGGGACCTCCCCACCGGCGCGCCCCGGGTGGTGCAGGATTCCTCGGGTTACGCGGCCACGGTCGTAGGCGGCGAAATCACCTTCCGCGGCGACGAGGACACCGGCGCCCGCCCCGGCGGGCTGATCCGCGGATCCCGAAGCGGCTAGCGGCCTCTCGAACGACAGTCCGCCTATACTGGAAGCCACAGGAAAGCAGGAGTCCCCCATGGTCAAGGTCGTCAAGCTCGGCATCAAGCGCCCCGTCACCCGGNCGCTGCTCCCCGACCCCGAGCCCCGAGACGTCAAGTACACGCTGATCTCGGTGGACGACCATCTCCTGGAGCCGCCCCACACCTTCGAGGGCCGCATGCCCCGGAAATTCGAGGAGCAGGCACCGCGGGTGATCGAGACCGAGGAAGGCCACGAGATCTGGACCTTCGAGGACACTCCCTATTTCCAGGTGGGCTTCATGGCGGTGGCAGGCCGCCCCAAGGAGGACCACCGCGTGGAGCCCTCGCGCTTCGAAGAGGTGCGCCGCGGCTGCTGGGACATCCATCACCGCATCAAGGACATGGACATTGGCGGCATCTGGGCGTCGGTGAACTTTCCTTCCGGCGTGACGGGCTTCGGGGGCACGCTCTTCTCCGAGGCCAAGGACCAGGAACTGGGTCTTGCCTGCGTGCGGGCCTGGAACGACTGGCTCTTCGAGGAGTGGCACGGATCCTACCCGGAGCGCATCGTGCCGCTCGGCATCACCTTCCTCTCGGATCCCGAGAAGGGCGCCGAGGAGATCCGGCGCAACGCGGCCCGGGGCTTCACCGCCGTGACGATCCCCGAGCAGCCCCACAACCTGGGCTACCCCTCCACCTTCGAGGAGCACTGGGAGCCCATCGTTCGGGCCTGCGCGGAGACGGGTACCGTCCTCAACCTGCACGTGGGCTCCGCGGGCTTCTCCAAGCAGCCTGCCGGGGCCCCCATGCTGGAACTGGGCGCGACGCTCTTCCAGGCCATGGCCTTCCAGTCCTGCGCGGAATGGCTCTGGAGCGGCTGGCCCGCCCGTTTCCCAGAACTCAAGATCGCCATGTCGGAGGGCGGCATCGCCTGGGTGGCCGGTCTGATCGACCGCCTGGACAACATCATGGCGCGCTCGGGCTACGGCTCGGGCTGGCAGGACAAGAAGATCGGCCCCTCGGATTGCCTGCGCAGGAACTTCTGGTTCTGCATGATCGACGACCCCTCCACGCTCTCGACNCGGGACGCCATCGGTGTGGAGAACATTCTCTTCGAATCCGACTACCCGCACGGCGACGGCACCTGGCCGGACACCCAGGCGGTGATGGAAAAGCTGCTCGGCGAGCTCTCGCCCCGGGAGGCGCGCATGATCGCCCACGAAAACGCGGCCGCCCTCTACCAGCACCCCCTTCCAAAGGTCCTGCTCCCGTAGCCGACCTGCACACCGGGTCATTGCGCGCTGCACGTGTTTCGCTCGCGCGTGCAAGGGGCTCAAGGTTCAACCCGCAGCCGCCGAATCAATCAGGGCTGACATCACGACGAGGCGACGCGTGGGAACCCTGGACTGGCTGATCGAGATCACAGACCCCGTTCCCTTCGAGCTTCGCGACAACACCCGCTTTCGACCTCGCCCCAACCAACCCGCACAGATCCAGATCATGGGCCCCCACTCGCTGGACGTGCACGAGATCCGCGATATCGCACTACTCGGGGTGGCGCTGTACTTGAGACCCGACATCCGCGCCCCCCGGATCGGCTCCCGCGTGGAACTGATCCTCAGCCTGCCCGGCGAGCGGCCTTTCCTGGCCTGCGGCGTGGTCCGCCACCGAACCCAGGTGGAGGCAGACCGCCCCTTCCTGGGCATCGAGTTCACCGCGCTGGAGGCCCGGCGCCGCGAGCAGCTGCGCAACTACCTCGAGAGCGGCACCGCGCAGCTCATCGACTGACCGGGCGCCGGAGGGCGCCGCGCGCTAGGCGTGGCGCAGGGCATCGACGATCTCGAGGCGCGCCGCTGAGCGCGCGGGCAGTAGGCCCCCCACCAGCCCGATCGCGAGGGCCAGCGCCAGGCCCTCGCCGAGGCTGGACGGCCGCACCTGCAACTCGAAGGCAAGCCCCATCAGGCTCATCGCAAATCCGTCGAAGAAGAGCGCGAGCAGGATCCCCAGCAGGCCACCGAGCGCTCCGATCAGGCAGCTCTCCGCCAACAGGGCGGCCCCCACGCTGCCGCGCCCGAAGCCCAGGGCGCGCAGGGTTCCCATCTCGCGCACGCGCCCGGAGAGCGCCGCGTAGGTGCTGTTCATTCCCGCCGCGATGGCGCCCAGTCCCAGCAGGAAACCGACCAGGTTGCCGAGATACGCGAAGGCCCGCGAGCCCCGGCCCATGTCCGCGTAGTAGTCGGGCTCGAGGCGTACGTCGACCCGCACGCGCCGCGATTCGCTGAGCGCTTCCTGCCATTCCGGGAGCCGTCCGGGGTCCGCGGCGCGGATTACCACCTGGGAGACGTCGCGCTGGTCGAGCATGGTCTGCAGGGACGCGAGTTCGACCCACACCTCGCTCTCGAAGATCTGCCCGCGCGCCTCGAAGACACCGACCACCCGGTGAACCCGTCCCGCGAAGCGCACGCTGTCTCCCACGCCAACTCCGCCCAGCTCCCGGGCCAGCAGCCGCCCAACCAGGATCTCCCCCGGCTCCCGGGGCAGGCGGCCCGCGACCAGGTGACTGCCCGTATGCACCTGGAAGGCGCTGGGCGTGACGCCGCGAATGGGGGTGAAACGCCCGCCCTCTCCGCTCTCGGCTTCGTCGACGCGCCACAGCTCTTGGGCGCTGAGGAGTTCCACGCTGGCCAGGGGCTCTCCGCTGTTGTCCCGCGCGATCCCCGGGAAGTGGCGGATGACGGGGATGCTGGGCGGGGGGAGTCTCGAGCTCTCGGCGCTGTTGGCCCCCGTGGAGAGCACCACCACGTTGCGGGGATCCCCACTGCTCACTGCCACCCGCTCGATGCCATCGGCGGTGGAGACCATCACCACGTAGACCATCACCGAAACCGCCACGCACAGGAGCGTGACGGCGGTCGAGAGCTTGCGGGCCAACACGTTGCGCCACGCATAGGCGAAGGGAAGCGTCGCGCGCGCCACCCTCAGTCCGCCCCGTGCAGCGCTTCGCTGATGGGACGGCGTACCGCCGAAAACGCGGGCACCAGGCCCGCCAACGCCCCCACCGGCAGCGACAGCAAGGCGGAACGTGCCAGCACCGAGGCGTCGCTGTGCAGCGAGAGATCCGTCATGCGCGGAACCGCGATCCAACCGCTCTCGAAGAGCGCGTAGGCGCCCAGCGCGCCCGCCAGCCCACCCGCCAGGGCGAGCAGCATGGCCTCGCCCACCACCAGGGCCATCACGCGACCGCGGCCGAAGCCCAGGGCCCGCAGCGTGCCGATCTCCATCGTGCGCTCGCGCACCCCCATGGCCACGGCGTTGCCGACCACCAGTATCGTGATCACCAGCGCCAGGTAGCCGATGGTGCGCAGGCCCACCAGCACGTCGGAGAGGTTCGCCAGAATTCCGGCCGCGTGAGAGCGCTCCGAGCGGGTACGCGTGGGCACCGCGAAGTTCGCAAAACGCTCGTCGAGGCTGCGCGCGATCGCGAGAGCCAGCGAGGGGTGAGCGACCCGCGCCTGGATGAAGGCCGCGCGACCCTGCCCGCCCATCACTTGCGCGAGATAGTCGATGTGGGCGAGCGCCACCCGACCCATGCGATCCCCCTGGCCGATATCGCCGACGATCCGCAGCGAGAGATCGGGCACGCGGCCGCGGCCGCGCACCGTGACCTCATCGCCCACCTCCCAGCCGTTGCTGGCGAGAATGCGAGCGCCCATCAGCGCGCCACGGCGGTCGCCCCGAAAGGCCTGGGCCTCGACCTCGCTCACCCCCTCGAGCGGCCGGAGACGCAGGTAGGAGGGCGGGTCTACGCCGACCACGACCACGAAGCTGCCCTCGTGCACACCCGCGCCGAAGTGGAAGCGCGCCGGTGAGGCCTCCACCACCCCGTCCACGTCGCGAACCTGCTCGACGTAGCGAATCGGGAGCGCTGCGCGAAAGAAGGAGGCGCGACTGCGGGGACGCATGAAGATGCCGGTCTCGCTGGCGTTCTGCGCGAGCAACTCCTCGAGGGTGTAGAGCACGCTCTCGAGGGCGGTGAAGAGGAAGAAGGCCACCACCAGCCCCAGGAAGGTCAGCAGGGCACGCCGCGGGCTGCGCATCACCTGGCGCAGCAGCATGCGAAGCTGCCCCGCGCCGCTCGTGAAGCGCCTCACGCGGCCTCGTCGACCAGGCGGCCCTTCTCGAGGCGCACGATGCGCCCAGCCTGGGCGGCGGCCCGGGGATCGTGGGTCACCATCACGAAGGTCTTGCCGCCCGCGCGGTTGAGGAGCCGCATCAACGCCAGCACCTCGTCGGCATTGCGTTCGTCGAGGTCACCCGTGGGCTCGTCGGCCAGCACCAGCAACGGGTCCGTGACCAGCGCGCGGGCGATGGCGACGCGCTGCTGTTCGCCGCCGGAGAGTTCCCCCGGCCGGTGCTCCATGCGGTCCGCCAGGCCCACCACCCGCAGCGCCGCCGTAACGCGGCCCGTGCGCTCCTCCCGGGAGATCGGCCAGAGCAGCAGCGGGACCTCCACATTCTCGAAGGCGCTGAGCACCGGAACCAGGTTGTAGAACTGGAAGACGAAGCCGATGGAGCGGTTCCGCCAGCGGTCGAGGGCGCGATCGCTCAGGCTGCCGATCTCGTGGCCCGCGATGCGCAGACTCCCCTCGGTGGGCTGGTCGAGGCCGGCGATCAGGTTGAGGAGGGTGGACTTCCCGGAGCCCGATGGACCCATCAAGGCCACGAACTCTCCCCGCTCCACGCGCAGGTCGAGGTCCGCGAGCACGGGCACCTCGGACTGCCCGCGCCAGTAGGACTTGCGGAGCGAGGAGATCTCGACGAGGGCCGTCACGAGCCCTCGACCCGGATGGCGTCGCCGTTGGCCAGCCCGGGGGGCGGCGCGTCCACCAGGAAGGCGCCTTCCTCGGGACCGGAGAGCAGCGCGGCGTGCTCACCCTCTTCCCGCACCGTTACCGGCACCACGCGCACGCGTTGGTCCTCCACCACGAAGACCGCGTCGCGACCGTCGACCTCCACCAGGGCACTCAGCGGGATGGCGGGCAACACCTCGATGGGGGCAGTGGGCTCACCCGCCAGAAAACTCACGGCGGCGGTCATGTCCGGCAGCAGATCCCGGTCGGGCGCGTCGATGCGCACGCGCACCGGCACCACTCCCTTGTCGCGGTCCGCCATCGCCGCCACCTCCACCACACGGGCGAGGTAACGGCGCTCCGGCCTCGCCTCGGGGGTGACCAAGGCGGGGGCGCCGGCCTCGATCTTGCGGATCTCCGTCTCGCCGATCTCGAGTTCCACGTCGATGGCCGAGAGATCCGCCAGCGTCACCACGGCCGTACCAGGATCCCCGTCGGCGGTGACGCCGATGGTGAGGAACTCGCCCACGTCCCGGATCTTGCGAATCACCGTGCCGTCGATGGGGGCGCGCACCACGGTGTTGTCCAGGGCAACCTGGGCGAGTTCGTGCTGGGCCTCGGCGACCTGCAGATGGGTTTCCGCGCGCTCGAGTTCCGTGCGCGAGATGCTGCCCCGGCGCTCCAACTCGACCTTGCGTCGGAACTCGCGCTCCGCATCGCGGCGCTCGGCGGCCGCGAGCTTCAGGCGGGCGCGCTGTTCGTCGTCCTCGATGCGGGCGATCAGGTCGCCCTCCCGGACCTGCTGGTTCTCCTCCACGGGCATCTCGACGATCTTGCCCTGGGCGCGGCTGCTCACGGTGATCTGGCGACGCGCCTCCAAGTAGCCCGAGGCATCGAGCAGCGAGGGGGGAGCGCCGAAGTCGCGAAGGCCAACCACCACCAGCGAGACCTCCGGCGGCATGCTGAAGCGCTGCACCCCCCACCAGCCCCCCGAGGCGCCGACC
>JABSQX010000015.1:35731-53251 GCA_013215615.1 Myxococcales bacterium
ACCTGGGCCAACGGCGACGGCGCGTGCCGGGGCGGCCCACAGGCTCCGGACGATCCACGACCCGCAGGGCCTCCAGGTCGCGCAGCAGTTCCGGCTCCGGGCGGCGGGCGGGGCCCGGGGCCTCGCCGGGCGCGTCTGCATCGGGATGGATTTCGTTCACTGGAAGAGGATAGGGGAGCCCCCGGAGACCGGCCCGGATGTGGGGGGCGGCGAGATCGCTAGACTGCTCGCCGCAGACCCCGCGCGCAGGAGCCCACCATGCCCATCAGCCCCATGGACGAATACCTCGCCCACCAGACCCCCGAGACCTTCGACCAGGTCTTCACCAGCGATCGCAACTTCTACGACCGCTACTACTTCAACATGCACGCTTCCAGCGACGAACTCTTCCTGGTGACCGGCATGGGCCAGTACCCGAACCTGGGCGTGACGGATGCCTTCGTTTCTATTTCTCACGGCGACACCCTCTACGTGGTGCGCGCTTCCCGGGAACTGGGGAGCGATCGCCTGGACACCCGCGTGGGGCCCTTCTCGATCGAGGTCGAGGAGGGGCTGCGGGTGCTGCGACTGCGGCTCGACGAAAACGAGTGGGGGATCGCCTTCGACCTGCGCTTCGAGGGGTCCGTGCCCTCTCTCGAAGAGCCCCGGCAGACGAGCCGGGACGGCAGCCGAATCCTCTTCGATACCTCGCGCTACGCCCAGGTGGGCTGCTACGAGGGCAGCCTCCAGGTGGCCGGGCAGGACTACACGGTCAGCCCGGACCGCTGGAAGGGCGCGCGGGATCGCTCCTGGGGGATCCGTCCGGTCGGCGAGTCCGAACACCCGGGCATCCGCGCCGCCCGCCCCACCAGCCGCGCGATGTTCCACAACTGGGTGCCCGCCCAGTTCGACGACTTCATGCTGAAGGTCTTCATCCAGGAGGACCCGGAGGGCCTGCGCACCCACGAGGAAGGCGCGCGCATCTACAACTACGGGATCGACAAGCCCGTGGAGTCCCTGGGGTCTCCCCGTCACCAGTTCCGCTACCGCTCCGGCACGCGCGAACTCGAGCAGGCGATCTTCAGCTTCGAGAAGAGCGATCTGGTACTCACCTGTACCCCGGTACGCACCGTCTACCTGGCCTTTGCGACGGGCTACATCCCCCAGCCGGACTGGGCGCACGGCATGTACCAGGGCGAACGGGTCGTGCAGGGCATGCAGATGGACGTGAGTACCCCCGAGGCCCGCCGGCCCGTGGCCATTCTGAACGAAACCCTCTCACGCATGGAACTCTCCACCGGGGAGACCTGCTACGCGATGCACGAGAACATCTGCATGGGCCCCTACCAGCCCTACGGCTTCAAGGACTGGGAGAGCGTGGCCCCCTAGGCGAGGTGCCCCGGGGCGCTCAGAGCTTCCCCTCGCGCAGCAGCGCCAGCGGATCTCGCATCTCCACCATGCCCGCGTAGCCGCCCATGTCCTCGATGGCGTCGTGGACCGCGTAGCCAAGTAGCGCCTGGGCGCGCTCGGGCAGGCTGCGCGCGATCGCAGGCGGCGTGGCGAGCACGTTGTTCTCCTCGGTGCGCAGCCAGCCCACCACGTAGCTGAGATGCATCCCGCGCCGCCAGACCTCCTCGGTGGAGTTGGTGCCGGCACCATGCAGCGTGCTGCCCAGGTAGACGACCGCGGAACCCGCGGGCATGGCGGCGTCCACGAACTCCTCGTCCTCGGGCTGCCGTTCCACGGGCCAGCGGTGACTGCCCGGCACCAGGCGGGTGGCGCCGTTTTCCTGGGTGAACTCCCCGAGCGCCAGCATGCAGGCGAGCTGCAGGGTGGGCGCGGGCCGGGGCACGTGGATCCAGACCCCCTCGTCCCGGTGCACGAGTTGCGCGACCGCCCCAGGCCCGCGGTCGATCACGTGCCCCAGGTTGAGGACGTAGTTCGCGCAGGCGGGTAGCAGGATCTCGTCGCAAATTTCCAGCAGCGTCGGATGACACATCACCGCTTCCGCGAAGCAGCGCGATTTGGAGGCCATGGCGGCCACGTGTCGGGTGCGATCCCCGAAGAAGCCCTCGATGACCGGGTTGAGATGCCGCATGGCGGGGTCCGCGGCCTCCAGGTGGGCGTCGACATCACTGTTGAGGCGCGCCAGCACGTCGACGTCCAAGAGGCCATCGATGGCGATGGCGCCGTCCTCCTCGATGCCCTTCAGCAACTCGGGCAGGGGATCCGTCTTGTGAAAACGACGCAGTTCGGGGGCCATGAGGACTCCTCGCGCGGCTGGAGGTTGGCTCGCCCCCCGGAGATTACCGCGCGGAGGCCCGGGACGCGGAGCCCCATGCCGGCGCCGTGCGGGGCCCCGGTAGCTTGCGTATTCTGAAGCGTCTGCGACGCGACAGGCCCCGCCGAGCGGCCGGGGCCGCCGAGCCAAGGGAACGGGAGCATCATGGCCGAATCGAGAATCATCTTTTCTGGCGGGAAGTTGCTGGACGGCCTGCAGGCGGCGCGTGAGGGCGTGAGCGTGGTGGTGGCTGGCAAGCGCATCGCCGCCATCGAGGAGGGCCCGGTAACGAGCGGCCCGCAGGACCGCTTGGTGGAACTCGGGGGTCGCACGCTGATGCCCGGCATGGTGCAGGGCCACTTCCACGCCTGCTTCGGCCCTTGCGGCGTCGGCCAACCGGGGCCGGTACTGGGCCTCGAGGCCTCCCTTCCCTACATGGGGATGCTGGCGGCAAAGAACGTCCCGACCGCCCTGCACTGCGGCTTCACCAGCCTGATCGGCTCCAGCAATCCCGGCGGCCTCGACTGCTCGATCAAGGACGCCATCACTAACGGCGTGGTGGAGGGCGGCCGCTTCCTGGCCTGCACGAGCGAGTTCGTGACCTCCGGCGCCCCGGAGGACGGTACGAATCGATCCTGGTTCATGGAACTCGGCAACCTGGGCCTGATCCGGCGCCTGGACGGCCCCCAAGAGTTCCGCCAGGCGGCGCGAGAGGAGATTGGGCGCGGCTGCGACGTGGTGAAGCTCTCCATTTCCGGCGGCCACGGAACCTCGGCGGCTCAGGAATACTGCAACATCCGCGACGACGAACTGCGAGCCGTGGTGGAGGTCGCACACGATCGGGGCAAGCTGGTGCGCGTCCACTGCCCCTCCAAGGTGGGCATCCTCGCCTGCGCGCGAAACGGGGTGGACATCATCGACCACGCCGACCGCATCGACGCCGAGTGCGTGGATGCCATCCTCGAGGCCGACGCCACGGTGCTCCCCAGCATGCTCTGGAATGCGCGCTTCCTGCAGATCGCGGAAAACTGGGATCACGACGCTCAGCCCTTCCCCATTGGCTCCGGCTTCCCGGAAGTGCGGGATGACACCATGGAGCGCCTGCGGGGCGTGCGGGCGGAATACGACTACACGTGCGAAGCCATGGTCGCCGCCCACGAAGCCGGCGTGCGCATGCTGACCGGCGACGACTTCGGCTTCCCGATGATGCCCCACGGCGACTACGTCTCGGAGTTCGAGATCTACGTCAAGGAGTTGGGCATCCCGGCATTGGACGTGATCGGCTGGGCGACCCGCAACGGCGGGCAGCTGGTACGGCGCGAAGGCGATCTCGGCACCATCGAGGTGGGCCAGCTCGCCGACCTGCTGGTGGTGGACGGCGACCCCTCCGAGGACATCAGCTGCCTGCGTGCTACCCCTCTCGCGATCCTCAAGGACGGCGAGTTCATCGCGAAACGCTGGAGCGCAACCGAAGCGTGATCCTGGATCGCTTCCGCCTGGACGGGAAGGTGGCGGTGATCTCGGCCGCGGGCCGCGGCATCGGCGCGGCCATCGCCCGGGCCTTCGCGGAGGTCGGTGCCCGGGTGGTGATCGGCGCCCGCACGAGCGAGCAACTCGCCTCGGTGGCCTCGGACATCGAGAAGGCCGGCAGCCAGGCCGTAGTCGTCGAAGGTGACCTGAGCGCCCGGGATGGAATGGCCGCGCTCGTGGAGGCGGCCATCGGCGAGTGGAAACGCATCGACGTGGTGGTCAACAACGCGGGAGGCAGCATGCCCAGGCCCTTCCCGGAGACTCGGGAGCAGGATTTCGAAGAAGGGCTGCGTTGGAACGTCACCAGCGCCTTCAACCTCAGCCAACTCGCACTCCCCCACCTGGTGGCCAGCGGGGCGGGCAGCATCATCAACATCGCCTCCTCCGCGGGGCGCAACCCCGCCCGGGGCTTCGTGGGCTACGGGACCGCCAAGGCCGCGCTGATCCAGTTCACCCGCAACCTGGCCCTGGAGGTGGCCCCCCGGGTTCGCGTCAACGCCATCGCGCCGGGTGCCATCGGCACCACGGCCCTCGACACGGTGCTCACCAACGAGGCCCTGAAGTCGCAGATGATCGAGCTGACACCGCTGCGCCGCATCGGCCGCGAAGAGGACATCGCCGCCGGCGCCGTCTACCTGGCATCGGACGCGGCGAGCTACGTGACGGGCCGGGTGCTCGACATCGACGGCGGCATCCGGCACTCGAACCTGGACATGGGAATTCCGGACCTCAGCTAGGCGAGCGGGAAACCCGCAGGCCGCGCGATCCCCTATGCTGCGAGGGTCGGCGCGCGCCCCGCGCAGTCCGCGAACCCAAGGAAGCGCCCCTTGCCCGACTCCTCCGCCTCCCCCTCTGCGGCCGGCACCATCCCCCGCCTGGTCCAGGACTCCGCGCAGCGCTTCGGGGAGGCCATCGCGGTGGAGGACGGGGGACGCGTCCTCAGCTTCGCGGAGTTGGGCGAAGAGGCGATCCGCGCTACGCGCGCCTTCATCGCCGCGGGCGTGGAGCCCGGCGACCGGGTGGGGATCTGGGCGCAGAACTGCCTGGAGTGGGTGCTGGCGGCCATCGGCCTGCAGTCCGCGGGGGCCGTGCTGGTCCCCCTCAACACGCGCTTCAAGGGAAGCGAGGCCGCCTACATCCTGAACAAGAGCCGCACGCGGCTGGCCTTCACGGTGGATGAGTTCCTCGGTGCCAGCTACGTGGCGATGCTCGAGGCCGCGGAGCTGCCCCACCTCGAGGGCATCGTCACCCTGAAGGGTGAGACGGCGAACACGCGCAGCTGGGAGGACTTCCTGGCAGGCGGCGACGCCGTCGACGCCACGCAGGCGCGGGAACGACTGGCCGCCGTTGGCCCCGACGACCTCTCGGACATCCTCTTCACCTCGGGCACCACCGGCAAGCCCAAGGGCGTGATGTGCACCCACCAGCAGGTGCTGCGGGGTTTCGAGGCCTGGACGGAAGTCATCGGCCTGCGCGAGGGCGACCGCTACCTGATCGTGAACCCCTTCTTCCACGCCTTCGGCTACAAGGCGGGTTGGCTCGCCTGCATCATGCGCGGCTCGACGATGCTCCCCCATCCCGTCTTCGACGTTCCCGAAGTGCTACGGCGGGTGAGCGCAGACCGCATCAGCATGCTACCGGGCCCGCCGGCTCTCCTTCAGTCCATCCTCATGCACCCGGAGCGCGGCGACTACGACCTCTCGCACCTGCGCCTCTGCGTGACTGGCGCCGCCGCCATCCCGGTGGAACTCGTGCATCGGATGCACGACGACCTGGGCTTCGAGACGGTCATCACCGGCTATGGGCTCACCGAGAGTTGCGGGATCGCCACCATGTGCCGGGACGGCGACGACGCCACGACCATCGCCACCACCAGTGGCCGCGCGATTCCGGACGTGGAGGTCCTGTGCGTGGACAGCGAGGGCAACGAGGTGCCGCGGGGCGAATCCGGCGAAGTGGTGGTGCGGGGCTACAACGTGATGCTGGGCTACTTCGAGGACGAAGCGCAAACCCGGGAGACCATCGACGCCGAGGGCTGGCTGCACACCGGCGACATCGGCGTGATGGACGAACGCGGCAACCTGCAGATCACCGACCGCCTGAAGGACATGTTCATCATGGGAGGCTTCAACTGCTACCCGGCGGAGATCGAGGGCTTGCTCTTCGAGCACCCCCAGGTCGCCCAGGTCGCCGTGATCGGCGTACCCGATGAGCGCATGGGCGAGGTGGGCATGGCCTTCGTGGTCGCCGAGCCGGGCACGCAGCCGAGCCCCGACGACCTCATCGCCTGGAGCCGCGAACACATGGCGAACTACAAGGTTCCGCGGCGCGTGGAAGTAGTCGATGAACTGCCCCTCAACGCCTCGGGCAAGGTGCAGAAGTTCGTGCTGCGCGAGAAGGCGCTGGCGCCCTCCTAGGGCCCGCACGGCCGTCATCGGAAGTTCGGGAAAGGGAAGCGATGCCCACGACCGAGGTGCTGGTGGACGGCCTGCATTTTCCGGAGGGCCCGCGCTGGCGCGACGGCTGGCTGTGGTTCTCGGACATGCACGCTCCCGCCGTCAAGCGCGTCTCCCCGGAAGGAAAACTCGAGGAACTCTTCCCCGTCCCGGGCCGGCCCTCGGGCCTGGGCTGGCTGCCCGACGGGCGCCTGCTCGTCGTCTCCATGACGGACCGACGCGTACTGCGACGGGAACTCGACGGCCAACTCGTGGAGCACGCGGATCTCTCCGGGATCGCCACCCACGATTGCAACGACATGCTGGTGGACGCCCAGGGGCGCGCCTACGTGGGGAACTTCGGCTCCGAGCCGGACTTCCCCCGGCCGCCGAGCCCAGCGGCGCTCGCGCTGGTCGACCTCGACGGCAGCGTGCGCGAAGCCGCCTCCGACCTGCTCTTCCCCAACGGCTGCGTGCTCACGCCGGATGGCCGAACGCTGATCGTCGGCGAGACCTTCGGGGCACGCCTCAGCGCCTTCGATGTCGCCCCCGATGGTTCGCTCTCGAATCGACGGGTCTGGGCCGAGCACGCCGGCATGCTGCCCGACGGCTGTTGCCTGGATGCCGAGGGCGGCATCTGGGTGGCGTCCCCCATGAGCGGCGGAGAGGTGCTGCGCGTGGTGGAAGGCGGAGAGGTCACCCACCGCATCCGCGCGCGTAGCGAACCCTTCGCCTGCATGCTGGGGGGCGAGGACCGCCGTACGCTCTTCGTCTGCACCGCCGCCAACGCGGAGGTCGACTACTGCCAAGACCACGCGAGCGGCGCCATCGAAGTGGCCCGGGTCGAATGGCCGGCAGCAGGACTGCCGTGATCTCACTCAGCAGGAATTTCCGCGCCCGCTTGCGACGATTCTTCTCGCTCCGCGACGCGGCGTTCCTCACGCTCACGCTATCGCTCGCCTGCACGGGCGACGGTCCCACGCTCGTCCGTCCGCCGGACTCGGCACCCGCCGCGCTGCTCATCGAGAACGCGGCCGTATTGGACGTGGCCACCGGAGAACTCGTCCCGGCGCGCGACGTACTGCTGCGTGGGGACCGCATCGACGCCGTGGGGCCCGCGCGCACGCTCTCCGTCCCAGCGGAAGCTGGGCGCATCGACGCGCGAGGCGCCACCCTGCTGCCGGGCCTCGTCGACATGCACGGGCACGTCTTCGCCGACCCCGCGCCGCCCTGGCAGCTGAATATCCCCAACCCCGAAGCCGTACTGCGCAGCTACCTCTACAGCGGCGTCACCACGGTCCTCGACCCCGCCGACGCCTCGGGCGATGCCTTCACGCGCCGCGACCGCATCCGTGGCGGCGATCTGCTGGGACCCCGGGTCTACGCCACCGGACCGCCGCTCACCGCGCCCGGGGGACACCCGGTGGCCCTGGTGAAGATCGCCGCCCCGGCCTGGATCTCCTGGTACCTGGCGTCCCAGGCCGGATTCCAGATCGACTCCCCGGAAGCCGGCCGGGCGGCCGTGGATACGCTGGCCTCCGAGGGCGCCAACTTCATCAAGGTGATCGTCGACCGCGTTCCCAGCGACGTACCGCGGCTCGGCCCCACGGAGGTCCGCGCCATCGTGGAGACCGCACGCGCCCGGGGACTGCGTGTGGTCGCCCACATCGGCAGCAGCGAGGACGCGCTGCTCTCGGGGCGCGCCGGCGTCGCGGCCTGGGTGCACGGCGTCTACACCGAGCGCATCCCCGAACGCGACATCGCGGAACTCGCGAGCTTCGGTATCCCCATGGTCGCCACCCTCGAGGTCTTCGACAGTTACGCGCGCATGCCCTCGGGCCTACGCGCTCCCACCCGCCTCGAGCGGGAGAGCGCCCCCGCCGAGGTTCTCTCGGCCTTCGAGGAGATCCCGGAAGACAGCACGCTGCTCGACAACTTCGGGGAATGGCTCGCCATGGTGGAGCGCAACCGCGAGCACGCCCGGGAGAACCTGCGCCGCCTGCGTGCCGCCGGCGTCACGATCCTGGCGGGCAGTGACACCCAGTCGGGCGTGTTCCCGGGCCCCGGCCTCCACCGCGAACTGGCCCTGCTCGAGGAGGTCGGCATGAGTCCCGCCGAGGTGATCCGTGCCGCCACCCTCGACTCGGCGCGCTTTCTCTCGGACAGCGAGGAACCCGACTTCGGCCGCGTGGTGCCCGGCGCGCGAGCGGACCTGCTGCTCGTTTCGGGTGACCCCCGCCAAGATCTCGCCGCGCTCTCGAGGATCCGCGAGGTGATCGTGGGCGGCGTGCGATTGCACCGCGAACCCCTGCAAGCTCCGGGCGGGGATCGCGAGTAGCATTTGCCCATGCAGGTGGGTGTGCTGCAGTTCTTCGGCTGGCGGGATCGGAAGATTCCGCTCGAGGACGTCTACGCCCGGGCTCTCGAGCGCGTCCGCGTCATGGAGGAGACGGGCTACGACGCCATCTGGCTCGCCGAACACCACTTCAGCGGCTACAGCGTGTGCCCCTCGGTCCATGTGATGGGCAGCTATGTGGCAGCGCGTACCCAGCGCCTACGCATCGGTACTGCGGTCACGCTGGCCGCCATGCAGCACCCACTTCGCATCGCCGAGGAGGTGGCCCTGCTCGACGTACTTTCCGGGGGCCGGGTGAACTGGGGCGCGGGGCGCGGCTTCGACCCCAACGAGTTCCGGGCCTTCGGCGTCCCCCCGGAGGAGAGCGCCGAACGCTTCCACGAGGCGGTCGAAATCGTGTTGGCGGCCTGGAGCCAAGATCGCTTGGACTGGAAGGGCCGCTATCACCACTTCGAGGACGTCGAGGTTCTCCCCAAGCCCGCGCAGCGCCCCCATCCCCCCACCTGGGCGGCGGCCTCCACCGAACCCGCCATCGCCTGGGCCGCACAGCGGGGCCTGTCGATCCTCATGGACCCCCATTCCCCCCACGCGGAGATCGCGCGCAAGCGCAACCTCTATCGCGAGGGACTGGCGGCTGCCGGGCACCCGGTGGAGGGCCGGCAACTCCCGATGGCCCGCCTCGTGGCCGTCGCCGAGACCGACGCCAAGGCCCGGGAGATCGCCCGGCGCGGTGCCCAGTGGACGGTGGGCACCTACCTCCCGAAGGCGGGCCTCGATTTCTTCCGAGGCGGCGAAGAAATCCTCGACCCGGTGGACCATTACCTCCAGGACGTGGCGATTCACGGCTCTCCGGAGCGGGTGGTCGACACCCTCGCGCGTCTGCAGGAGGAGATCCCCCTCGATTACCTGCTGCTCTCCCCCCTTTCCGAAAAGACCTTCTACCTCTTCACCGATCGCGTACTGCCCCTGGTGGGCGGATCGCAATAGCATCGCCCCCTCCCAGGAGCCAGCGTGAAGATCGGCTTCTTCGGCGTCAACACGGGCATCTACTCCGATCCGGAGTGCAGCGCACGCATCGCCTGCGCGGCCGAGGATGCGGGCTACGAGTCGGTCTTCTCCTGCGAGCACGTGGTACTCGTCGATCCGCGGCAGGCGCCCTCACCCCTGCCCCCCCACTCCCGGCAACTCGACCAGGCGGTGACACTCGCCTTCATGGCCGCGCACACACAGCGGCTGCGCCTGGGAACCGGAATCGTGATCCTCCCCCAGCGCAACCCGGTGGTGCTCGCCAAGGCCCTCGCCAGCCTGGACGTACTGTCCGCCGGGCGTCTGCTGGTCGGCGTGGGGGTGGGCTACGTGCAGGGCGAGTTCGACGCCATCGGCGTCCCCTTCGAGGAGCGCGGTCCTCGCACCAGCGAGCACATCGAGGCCATGCGCGCACTCTGGACCCAGGAGAAGCCCTCTTTCCAGGGCCGCTTCAGCGCCTTCTCGGGCATCCAGTCGCTGCCGCGCCCCGTTCAGGACCCCCACCCCCCGATCCTGGTGGGAGGACTCTCGAAGCCGGCCCTGCGACGCGCCGTCGCACAGGGCAATGGTTGGTTCGGCTTCAACACGGACCTCGAGGCCACCGCCAGTGCCATGCGGGGTCTCGATGCGGCGGCGCGGGAAGTCGAGCGTCCCGCGTCGCTCGGCTCACTGGAGATCTCGGTGACCCCTCCCCCCGGAGACATCGACCTCGATCTGTTGCGCGCCTACGAGGACCTGGGCGTCGCGCGCATCGTGGTGATGCGCAGCGCTCGCGACATGGTGGGCGAGCCCGAGATCGGGGGAGAGAAGCTCGCGGATGCCATCGACTTCCTGCGGCGCACGGCGGATGCGCTGCAACTCGGCTAGCGCAAGCGATCCCAGATCATCTCGGTCTCCGCGTCGGGGTCGACGAAGGTCGCGGGATTGCGCTGGTCGACATGGCCGAAGAGGCCGCGGTAGAGCCCGTAGCCCACCATGGCGCGCAGGCGCGGATCGAAATCCGCCACGCGCTCGCGGGGAAGGGCGAGCAACTGGCATTCCTCTTGTCGTAGGAAACCCGCGCAGTAGTTGACGACCACGGCGAGGCGCGGGGCCTGCGTGCGGTTGGCGCCACCCGCGTGCCAGAGGCTGCCGTGGTAGACGAGGGCGCTGCCGGCCCGCATGGTGGCTAGCTCGCATTCGGGCTGCTCGCCGGAGCGCGGGCGTCGGTCGAAGAGGTGGGAGCCACGCACCACCCGGGTGGCACCGTTCTCGGGGGTGAAATCGGTGAGTGCCCAGATCGCCGTGCAGTTGAAGGGAGTGTGGGGCCGCTGGACGGCAATCGAGCCGTCATCGGCGTGAATCGGCTGGTCGGTCTCACCGGGATGCATCTCGATGGCGGTGAGCGAGGAGAGCAACAGTTCGCGATCCAGCACCGCCTCGGCCAGGGGCAGGATCGCGGGGTGCAGGGGAATCTGTTCGAAGAGGCGGTCGCGCCCCAGCAGGTTGAAGAGACGCCGCGTCCTCTCGCCGAGGAAGACATTGGTTCCAAAGGGGACACCCAGGCGCTCGAAGTGCTCGTAGATGCCCTCCCGAAGCTCGGCGACGAGTTCGGGCGCGATGACGTCGCGCAGCAGCGTGAAGCCCTTGGTGGCGATCTCACCCGCGTGGGCTTCGAAATCGGGAAAAGAGGCGGACTTCTGCTCGTGCATCGCGCCTATACTAACCGGGTCGTGTCCACTCTGCGCAGCGTCGCCAACTTTCGTGACATCGGAGGCCACGAAACGGCCTCGGGCCGTATCGTGCAGAGGGGACGCGTCTTCCGCAGCGGTCACTTGGCAAACATCAGCGAGGCCGACCTCCAGCGGCTCGACGAGTTGGGGATCCGCTGCGTGATCGACCTGCGAACCGGCAGCGACGCCGCCCTCGACGGTGGCAGCCCACTGCCCCGGGGTGCGCGGCGCGTCCAGTTGCCCATGGGCGATCCCGCGAGTGCGCCCATGGACATCCGCGAGATGCTCACGGGCAACGATCCCGCGGCGGTGGAGCACCACCTGAGCGACGGTCAGGCCACCCGGCTGATGCTGGATGCCGCCCAAGCCCTGGTGGTCGAGCACTGCAAGGCCTACGGCCTCATGCTCCAGGAGTTGGCGTCGCAAGACGGACTCCCCGCCCTCGTCCACTGCTCGGCGGGCAAGGACCGCACGGGCTGGGCGGCCTCGCTGCTGCTCGCCGTCGCGGGAGTCTGCGACGAAGCGATCATCGACCACTACGTGGAGAGCAACCGTCACCGCGTGGTCGAGAACGCCCGGGCCCTCGAGGCGCTTCCCGCCGGAATCGATCCAGAGTGGATGCGCCCCTTCTACGAGTGTCGCCCCGCCTACGCGCGCGCCTCCCTCGCCATCATGCGGGAGCGCTGGGGCGACGTGGACCGCTACGTGGTGGAGGGCCTTAGGGTCCCCGCCCGGGATCTGGAGACGCTGCGCGAGCGGCTCCTCACCTAGAAGCCCGCTCCCGAAGGATCTACTCGACGGCCACCCAGCCGTGCTCCCGGGAGGAGCGCCGGATCGCGTCCAGCACCGCCATCACCGCCGCGCCATCCTCGAAGGTGGCCGGGGCCGGGTCTTCGTCGCCGCCCTCGCCCCGCATGCGCGCCGCCAGCACCTGGAAGAGCCGGGTGAAGGGCGCGAGATCGATGCCCATGGAGTGCATCATGTCGTAGGCGGTTACGAGCAGGTCGGCATCCGGCGGCTTCGGGGCGGCGCCCACCAGATCATCGGGCACCTCGAGCGTGCGTTGTCCCGAGGCGTCGGCCACGTGCACGGCGTCCCCCTCGACCCACAGCGTCCCCTTGGATCCCGCGACGCGCGAGGCAACCAGTGGCGGGCCGTAAGCTCCCGCAGTGCTCTGTAGCACCCCCTCCGCCCCGCCGCGCGTGCGGAAGTGCACCGAGTAGGTGTCCTCGGCGCTCCAATTTCGGTCGGAGACCACGCCCAGCGAAGCGCTCACGCCCTCGAACTCGCCCAGCATGTGACGCAGCTGGTCGATCACGTGGGACGCGTAGGCGCCCAGCCAGCCGCCCCCCTCTTCGGACTGCGACCACCAGGCCGGCACCTCGCCAGACGGGTCCGCGAGCATGGGCTGGTGGAGGAGATAAGTCACGAGCCGCGGCTCCCCGATCAGCCCCGCGTGGATGGCCCGGGTGGCGACCGCCTGCCCGGTCGACCAACGGAACTCGGTGCCCACCAGGTGGATGCGTCCCGCGGCGTCGGCGGCGTCGCGCATGCGGCGCGCCTCGGCAGCGTCTCGCGCCAGCGGTTTCTCGCAAACCACGTGCTTGCCGGCACCGAGTGCCGCCAGCACGATCTCCGCGTGGGTGTGCGGCGGCGTGGCCACCGTCACTACCTCCACGCCGGGCAGCTCCAAGGCCTCCTCGAGGTTCGTCGATGCGTGGGGAACGCCTGCCCGGGCGGCGCGCTCTGCGGTCTTCTCGGGGTCGCGACCCACCAGGGCCCGCACCTCGAAGCCCGCTTCGCGCAGCGCGCGCATGTGGGTGATGAAGCCGAAACTCGTGCCGACTACCACGGCACCCGGACCCGACTGGGACATCTCTTCCTCCTTCGCTCCTTTCCGGAAATCGAGCACCGTGGACCTTCGAAACCCGGGTCGTGCTCAGGGCGTGTACCAGATGGGAGACGACCAGGCCCGCTCCTGGATCGTCTGCGGCACCCGGGCGTCGGTGCAGGAGCGCGGGCGCTGATCCTCGGGCAGGGAGAGGCACTGCCAGGCGCTGTAGCGGCAACTCGGGTTCTCCACGACCCGCGCGTAGTAGAAGGCCTGCAACTCCGGGTCGAAGTCGGGATCGCGCCACAGCCCGCAAAGCGATGCGTGCCCGGGACCGGTGGGCTCGCAGGTCGCGAGGTCGACGCTGGCCTCTCCGATCTCACCCGCCACGTCGTAGACCTGCTGGTGCTTTCGGCCCTGTGCGTCCACCCAGCCCTTCGCGATCTGGATGCGTTCGAGCAGACCCCCGGGCGTCTCGGGCGTACCCGGATCCTGCAGCGCGGAGACCGCGAAGACCGGGGCGGCTCCCGGCTCGGGAAGGGGAGGCAGCACGGCCCCCATGGGCACGCCCTGCGCGTAGCCCTGCTCCGCGATGTCCGGCTGCAGGCACAGGTTCTCCGGGTACTCGTAGCCCCCGAAAAAGCGCAGGCGGATGCGCGGTCCGCTGGTCCCGTAGGCCTCGCGGCGACCCATGGCGTCAAAGAGGGAATCCCGGGAGTTTTCCTCCGCCCAGACCGCCATCAATCCACCCGGATTGTTGACCACGTTGCCCGGCACGCGCGCATCCACCGAGACCCGCTTCGCCACGCCGTCGTCCCCGATGCCCAGGTGACCCGCGTAGCCGCGCTCCTCCACGGCCCCACCGGTGCCATTGTGGGTGTCCGTGCCGGCTACCAGCCCGAAGGCCAGGGAGTTCACGCCGAGTTCCTGGGCCTGCACGAGGCCCTCCATCAGCGCGTAGCGCGCGAAGTTCAGCGGCGTGCTGCAGCCCATGCCGCGAGCCATCTGGGTGGCAGCCTCGGGCCCCTCCGGACAGGGACCACTGAGACCTCCCAGCAGGCTCAACTTCTCGAAGTCGCAGAGTTCGTCGGGCTCCCCCAGTACACCGCTCACCTGGCGCGCGCACTCCGAATCTCCCTTGTGCTGCATGACCTCCACGAGTCGCTCGATGCGCCCACGCAACCGGGCCCGTCGGATCTTCTCCTCCCGCGTGTCTGCCCCCGGCATGTCGAGGGAGAACATCCGACCGCTGCTGATGTTGGAGTTGTGGGGAATTGCGATGACGTCGCAGCCAGTACCGGCATCCAGGCACTCTCGCTCCAGGCGCTCCCACAGCCCCCACTCGTTGGTCTCCTCGAGGTAACTGGTGGGCAGTTCAGGGACCTGGTCGTTGCGGAAGATCACGTTGCGGTGGAGATTCGAGCCCCGCTTGTGGGAGCTGTACTCGTAGCCCACGAAAGTCGTGAAGCGGCAGTCGCCGGAGCGATCGTGGGCAGCCTCCGCGGCCTCTTGCAAGCGTTCCCAGACCGAGCGCTGCGCTCGCGTACAGCGCCGATCGCCCGCGCCGCAGATGTCGCTGATGCGCCGGGGCGCCGGGTCGACGATCAGCCGCGCGAAGAGCGAGCCGCGACCCTCCTGGCTGCGATAGGTGCGGCAGCCCTCGCTCTCGTAGACGGACGAGCCCTGCCAAGTGCAGAGCGCCACTTCGCCCAGGAACTCCGCGTGGTCGGTGACCGCCATGAAATCCAACGGGCGCGCGGTCCGCAGCGTGCGGCTGCTTCCCTCCGGGCCCGGCAGGCGCAGCGCAGCGCCACGCGCGTAGCGATAGGCGTCTTCGGGGGTGACGCGCACGTCGAAGCTCCAGGCATCGGCGGAGAGGCTGCTGTGAACGTGGAGATCGCCCCAGAAAACCTGCCGGAGTGGATCGCGGTGCGCGCAAGAGGGCGGCGGAGCCGGGGACTCGGGGAGTACGACCGGCTCCGGGGGCGGCGGCTCGGGGAGAGGCGGGGCGGCGGGCGGCGGCTCGGGGGGAGGCGGCAGCTCCGGTTGCCCGGGCGCGCAAGCAAAGCCCATCCACAGGGCCAGCAACAGGCACGCCGGGCGTCCGCGCACGAACATCGAACCTCCTCCTCCGCGCCAATTCTCGCACCCGTAGCGCCGTGCGCCACCTCTCGGGTAGCCGACACGGTCCGTCACCGGTGTAAGCTGGGAGCCGTCGGCCGGAGGCCCACACGGCCATCCGAGCGGCGGGCTTCGGAGCAGGGGCTCGGCCGCGGGAGGAGGAAGCATACAATGAGCGAACGACTCCAGGGAAAGATCTCGCTGGTGACCGGAGCAGCACGCGGCATCGGCCGGGCCACGGCGCTGCGGCTGGCATCGGAGGGCAGCCCCGTCGTGGTCAACGACATCGACGCCGAGGGCGCCGAGGCGGTGGCCGTGGAGATCGAGAAGGCGGGCGGCCGCGCGCTCGCCCTGCCCGCGGACGTGACCGACCTCGCGCAGCTCGAGAGCCTCTTCGCAGCCGCGCAGGCTCAGTGCGGCCCGCTGGACGTACTGGTCAACAACGCAGGGGGCGATACACCCACTGCCATGGCGGACTGCGGGCCCGAGCGCTACGCGGCGGTGCTCGCCCTCAACCTCCACGCCGTCTGGAACTGCTGCCAGGCAGCCCTGCGGCAGATGGCGCCCCGCCGCTGCGGCGCCATCGTCAGCATCTCCTCGGGCGCCGGGCTCGGGGCCAGCGAGGGACTCGCCGCCTACGGGGCCGCCAAGGCGGGGGTCATCAGCCTGATGCGCAACATCGCCCAGGAGTACGGCCCCCTGGGCATCCGGGCCAACAGCATCTCGCCGGGTCCCATCGCGAGTCCGGGCATGCTCACCTGGCTCGACACGTTGCCGGGCGGCGCAGAGTCCTGGGGGGCGCACATTCCCACGCGCCGGCTGGGCGAGCCGGAAGAGATCGCCAACGCGGTGCTCTTCCTGGCCTCGGACGAAGCCTCCTACGTGAATGGCGCCATGCTGCCCGTGGACGGCGGAGTCTCCGGCGTACTGGCGGCGCCTCCCGTCTGAGCGACCGCAAGCGCGGAAGGCTCCACCCCGCACTCGACGCGTCGGACACTTCCGGCCGGTCCGCCCCGGCTCAGAACGCCCAGCGCAGTCCCAGGCGCAGGTCACGTGCCGGGAGAGGCACGAGGTCCTTCAGGAAGGAGACGTGGTTGCGGGCTTCCACGTTGCCCAGGTTCCGTCCCTGTGCGAACAACGTGAGACTGGGATCTGCGAAGGGGTGGAGGATCACGCTGGCGTTGATCATCACGTATCGACCGGTTCTCAGTTCGTTGGCTGCGGTGTGGTTCTGCGCCGCGACGTACCAGATTTCCAGGCGCAGGTCGATGCTTTCGCTGCGGGCCTCCACCCCACCGCGAAAACGGAATGGCGGAATCCTGGGCAGATTGATGTGGGAGGATCGCTCCCGGGCGCGCACGTAATCGACGCTGGCGTCGAGGTAGCCCTTGAAACTCGACAGTTCGAATACTTCGAGCGAGAGCTGGGCCTCCCCCCCGTAGAACTCGGCATCGGACTGGACGAAGTCACGGCGAATCAACTCGCCATCGGGAGTGGGCACTCCAGCCTCATCGACACGGTTCCCATCTCGGCGAAAGATGAAATCGTGGAAACGCGTGTAGTAGAGGTTGATATCGCCCCTCAGGCGTCCCGCACGTTTTCGCAGGGTGGCCTCGACCGTGTAACCCACCTCGTTGTCGAGGTCCGGATCACCCACCTCGAAGCCTCCCGTCGACAGGTGCGGGCCGTCGGAGAGCAGTTCCTCGGCAGCGGGTGGCCGGTCCGAGCGCGAGAACGAGACACCGAGCAACCAGTCCTCGGAGGGCTTCCAGGCCGCTCCCAGGGAGGCGCTGATCGCCCAGTAGTGCTCGTCGAAATCGACGCGCGCGGACTCGAGATCCTGTGCTTCGAAGCGCAGACCCGCCTCGAAAGTCACGTCCTGGAGTTCGAGTTCTTCCACCGCGAACAGCCCCCACTGAAAGAGTTCATTGGAGGGCATGAAGGTTTCCAGGCCCGCGACGGCGCTCTTCCTCGTCAGGAACTGGAACCCCCCGGAACCGTGGAGTCCCTGCCAGTCACCCTGCAGGACTTCGAGGCGCCCTTCCCAGGTTTCGCTGGTTACACGGGTCGCCTCCTCCCCGCCCTCCAGTTCCTTGTGCTGGTAGTCCCCGTATCCCACGCGCAGGGACGCCTGCTCGAATGGACCCTCGTCGAGCGCATACTCACCGCGGAGATCGACCCGCTGCTGCTGGAGGTCGATGCGAATCTCCTGGCCGGGCTCCGAAGGGACGCCGTAGTCGCTCTCCAGG
>JABSQX010000149.1 GCA_013215615.1 Myxococcales bacterium
GCATCGACTACCGCCCGGCCGCGGTGTTGGCCATGGAGGCCACCACCCTCGACCTGCTGTCGGAGGGTCGCCTCGAGTTGGGGCTGGGAGCGGGCTGGCTGCGCGGCGAATACGAGGCCGCAGGCCTCCGATTCGACCCGGCGGGTACCCGCATCGACCGGCTCGAAGAAACCGTGCGGGCCTTCAAGCTCTTCTGCAGCGGTGAACCCCTCTCGATCGAGGGCGAGCACGTGCGTTGGCAGGGCTTCTCGGGAATCCCACGCCCCGTGCAGCGCCCGCATCCGCCCCTCATGATCGGAGGAGGGTCACGCCGCGTGCTCGAGTTGGCGGCCCGGGAGGCGCAGGTCGTGAGCCTCAACTTCAACAACCGCTCCGGGGTGATCGGCGCGGACGGCATGCACTCGGGCAGCGCCGAAGCGACCCAGCGCAAGGTCGACTGGGTGCGCGCTGCAGCGGGGAGCCGCAACGAGTCGCTGGAGATCGAGATCGGCGCCTACTTCACCTTCGTGGGCGACGCCGTGGCGGGCATCGCCGAACAGATGGCCAAGGGACTGGGACTCTCCACGGAGGACATGCTCGCGCACCCGCACGCGCTCTTCGGCAGTGTCGACGGAATTTGCGAGGAGTTGCAGCGGCGCCGCGAGCGCTTCGGGATCTCCTACGTCACCGTGGGCGCAGAGGCCATCGAGGCCTTCGCGCCGGTGGTCGCGCGACTCGACGGCCAGTGAGCCCCGGCGCTAGGCCGCCGTCACCCCGGCTTTAGAAGAAATCCGCCCTTGCCTTGCCCTGCTCGTCGTAGACCGGGCAGTGCGCGTCCACTCGGTACTTCGCGACTTCGGCGCCCTGCAATCCGTGGGCACCCAGGGTGGCGAGCATGTTGCGGTAGTGGGGGCCCTCGAGGTGCGCGGCCAGCGCAGCCTCGTCCTGCCAGCGTTCGAAGACCTCCACGCGACCCGGTTCTCGCGGCTCGAGGGTCCATTGGTAGGCGAGACAACCCCGCTGTCCGCGAGCCCCCTGGACGTGGGGCCAGCCCGCCTCCAGTGCCTCCTCGACGCGCGCCGGGTCCAGCCGGATGCTGCCCGCGATGATGATCACCCGCCCCTCCCCGGGCCCGCCGTCGAGCCTCAGTCGATGGTCTTGAACTGGACGCGCCGGTTGCGCTCCCTGCCCGCCTCGGTGGCGTTCGAGGCCACCGGGTCGGAGCTCCCGAAACCCCGGGTGGAGAGGCGCCCGGCAGCCACGCCGGCCCCGAGCAACGCCTCGCGCACGCTGTTGGCACGCCGCTCGGAGAGACCCACGTTGTAGGCCGGCGCACCAGTGGAATCCGCGTAGCCATCGATCTCGAGCCTCGCGCCCCTGCAGTCGTTCAACTGGCCGCCGATGCGGGCGACTTCTGCCCGCCCGCTCGCCGTGAGATCGGCGCGGTCGAAGTCGAACTCGACGTTGGCCAGGTTCAGGCGCGTCTCGCAGGGCGGCGGTGCCGCCACCGGCGGCAGCCTGGGCACCTGCATGGCGAAGACCGAATGTCGGTAGCTCCCGAAGCTCCCCGCCGTTCGCAGCCGCTCGGCAGAGATGGAACTCCCGCAGCCGCTCAACTCGGAGACTTCCCGGGCCAACTGGCCGCCCGCGGCGCTGTCCCCCAGGCGGACCGTGAACACGCAGAGAGCACCCGCCGGGTGCTCCGCGACGAGCCGGCCGGCCGCCGCGCGTGCGCGATCGGGCAGCGTAGCCGCACCGTCCGAGATCAGGATCACCGCGGCACGGCCGGAACCGCCCCGAAGCTGCTGGGCGGCCTCGTCGAAGACGTCGTCGAGCGGCGTGGTCCCACCATGACGCTCGCCCGTGCGCGGCCCCGAGATCCCGCCCATCGGCTGAATGCTTCGCGCAAAGGCGAGGAGTTGGGCGCGGTCCACCAGCGCGATGGGAAGGCTGCGACGGTCGTTGCCCCCGAATGCCATCGCGCCCACCTGGACACCCGTGCTTCGATCGGGCAGGCCCGCGACCATGCTCTCGGTGAGCGCACGCGCCTGGGCGGGCGACTCGCTGTACATGGAACTCGAGGCATCCGTGAGGATCAGGATGCGATCGAAGGCGAGTTCTTCGTCGGCGGAAAGGCGCAGTGGCTCCAGGGCTACCGGCTGGCTCTCTCGTGGCGCCGACGCGCAGGCCGCGACCAGCGCGCACAGCAGGGCCGCAAAGCTGAATGTGAAAACACGTCGAGCTAACAACACTTCGTCTCCTCCGTTCACGTAGTGGGCGGTCTAGGCCGCCGAGGCCATACTACCCCACTGGTGAAAAATCACGCAATCGCCAGAACGCGGTAGGCTCGCGCCAGACGCGTTTTGGAGACGGGAGGCCCACTTGCGAAGGTCCCTTCAGCTCGCCTCCTCCGCCGTCGCCAGCTTGCTGCGCGGGGGCTCGGGGAGCCGGGTGGGAGGCCTGGGAGAGCGTCCCGCCCAGCCTCTGTTGGTCTACGACTTCGAGAGCTGCCCCTTCTGCCGCAAGGCGCGGGAAGCCCTCAGCATTCTGGATCTGCCCGTGGAGGTGCGCCCCTGCCCCAAGCGCGGCCGGCGCTTCCGCGACGAACTCGTGGAGCGGGCGGGCAAGGAGCAGTTCCCCTACCTCGTGGATCCCAACCGCGGCGAGGAACTCTACGAGTCGGACGACATCGTCGACTACCTCTTCACCCATTACGGGAATCGGGCGGCGCCCGGGCATCTGAAGGGCCCTCTCCCGCTGCTCACCGGCTCGCTGGCCTCCCTGGTGCGGATGCAGGCGGGCACCTTCGCGGAGCCCTCCCACGCACCCGCAGAGCCGCTCGCCCTCTGGTCCTTCGAGGCATCGCCCTTCTGCCGGCTGGTGCGCGAGAAGCTCTGCGTGCTCGAACTCCCCTATCGCCTGCACAACGTCGCGAAGGGCAGTGACGCGCGCGAGGACCTCCTCGAGCGCGCGGGAAAGATCCAGGTCCCCTACCTCGAAGACCCGAACACCGGCACGCATCTCTTCGAGTCGGCGGATATCCTTCGCTACCTGCAAGACACCTACGCGGCCACTGCCTGAGCGGAACCCCACCATGGCCTCTCCCCAGAACGCGATGCTGGTCTGCGGCGGCCGCTACCACGACTTCGACTTCGCGCGCCTCGAGTTGCTCGCGCTGCTGGGAGAGTCCCCCGAGATCCGCACCCGGGTCTTCGAGGACTTCGGGAATACCGAGGCGCTCGCGGAGTCGGACTTCCTGGTCAGCTACACCTGCGACGTTCGCCCGGAGCCCGCGGAGCAGCGCGCCTTGGCGGACTTCGTGGCGGGCGGCGGCCGCTGGCTCGCGCTGCACGGCACCAACTCGATCCTCCACTTCAACGACGAGGGCGTGGTGGAGTGCCCGGCCAGCCACCCGCTCTTCGTCGAGGTGCTCGGCTCCCAGTTCCTCGCCCACCCCCCCATCGCCCCCTACCGCGTGGAAAACGCCCGGCCCGAGCATCCCCTGGTCGAAGGCATCGAGGCCTTCGAGGTCACCGACGAGCTCTATCTCTGCCGCTTCGAGGCGGAGGTGGAGGTCCTCCTCGAAACACGATTCCAGGGCGAGACCCCCGGCTTCGATCACGCAGATTGGCCGCAGGACGAAGCCCGGCCCGTCCTCTACCTTCGCGACTACGGCGAGGGACAAGTGCTCTACAACACCCTGGGCCACTGCCGCGGCCGCTACGACATGCGCCCACTCATCGACGTGTATCCGCGCGTGGAGCGGGGCGCCTGGGAAGTCCCCGCCTACCGCGAGTTGCTGCGCCGCGGTCTGCACTGGGCGGCGCACGAAGCGTCACGGGACACGCCCTCCCCCGCGGCCTAGCATCCGGCCAACGCGAGAAAGGACCTCCCCTGCAGATCCGCAACCCGCTGCTGCGCGACTTCCACCCTCTGGATCCCGCCACCCTCGCGGAACCCCACCGGTATCTCGCGGCGCTACGCGCCGAGGCCCCCGTCTACGCCTGCCCGAAGACGGGGCTCTTCGTCGTCACGAGTTACGAACTCGTCGACGAAGTCGTCAAGCGCAACGACCTCTTCTCGAACCGTTTCGCGGTTGCGATGGGGCAGAGCGACCCCCCGGAGGCGGTGCGCGAGGTGGCGGCGGGCGGCTATCGCGTGGTGGACACCATGCTCACCGCCGACGATCCCGAGCACCGCCGCTACCGGGGACTCGTCAACAAGGCCTTCACNCCCCGCCGCATCGAGCGCATCGCGTCGGGCATCGAAGACATCTCGCGAGAACTCATCGACGCCTTCGCGGGAGACACGCAGGTGGAGATCCTCTCCCGGTATGCCGTGCAACTGCCCCTCACGGTGATCGCCGACCAGCTGGGGGTGCCGCGTAAAGACCTGCCGCGCTTCAAACGCTGGACGGACGGCTTCGTCGCTCAGCTCGGGGGCCTCGCCGCGGGCGACGAGGCCGTGGAGGCGGCCCGCCGCATCGTCGAGTTCCAGCACTACTTCGCGGAGAAGCTCGAGGAGGCCCGCCGCGAACCGCGCGAGGACATCATCTCGGATCTCGTGCGCGCCAGCCTCGAGGACGAACGCCCGCTCGAAATTGCCGAGAGCCTGTCCATCCTCCAGCAGCTGCTGGTGGCGGGCAACGAAACCACCGCCGACGCCATCGCGGAGGGCTGCCTGCTGCTGGCCCGCCACCCCGAAGCGCAACAGGCGATCCGGGAGGATCCAGCGATGATCCCCGGGCTGGTGGACGAGGTGCTGCGCCTCGCCACGCCCACCGCCAACATGTGGCGGGTAGCGGCGGAAGACACCCGGCTCGGCGGGGTCGAAATCAAGAAGGGCGCCTTCCTGCTGGTGAGCTTCGCGTCGGCGAACCGCGACGAGAGCCGCTTTCCCGATCCGGACCGCTTCGACCCGGCGCGCGCCAACGCCAGGGAGCAGATCGCCTTCGGGCACGGGGTGCACGCCTGCGTGGGCGCACCCTTGGCACGCCGTGAGATGCAGATCGCCTTCGGGCATCTGCTCTCGCGCCTGGGGCCCTTCGCGCTCTGCCCGGACGCGGCGCCCCCGCGCTACCGCCCCAACATCCTCCTCCACGGGCTCGAATCCCTGCAGCTGCGCTTCGCGGCCTGAGCGGGCCACCCGCCCACCACGACCGCTCCCGCTCAGGCGCCCAGGTAGCGATCGAGCAGGTCGTGGAAGTGGCGGATCTTCACCTCCTGGTAGTTCGCGAAGGTGACGCCCGGGCGCGCGCTGGCGCGCAGCCCCCGCTGCACATGGGCCAGGTTGGCCATGTCCTGTTCGAAGATGCGCGCCAGCAGGCCCAGTTCCGGCGCCTCGGTCCAGGGCTCGTCGATCGCCAGCCAGTGCACGGGCGCCGGCGGCGGCCGCTTCCCTCGGAAGGGATGCAGTTGGTAGACCTCCATGACGCTGCGCTCCGGCTCGTTCTCGTAGGGGCGAAAGCGATAACAGATGGGGTTGTAGCCCCCCCACGGATGGAAGTTGGGAAAGAGGGTGTAGAACATGAAGTCGCAGACCTCGGTATCGCTGAGGTCTGCGGCGCCGGGCACCAGCGGCTGCAGTGAGGCGCGCATCACCTTCGCGTAGACCTGGCGCGCCGTCAGTCCGTCCGAGATCCGGAAGCTCGACGGTTGATCCTCGTAGCGATAGGTCATCCAGTCGATGATCTCCTGCTCGCTGTAGTCACGCTCGAGTTGAGGGCTGGGCGCACCACTGGGGGAAATCGCCCGGCTCCAGTTTCCGAAGACATCGTACTGCGAGCCGGTGTCATTGAAGGAGGGGAGCAGCTGCGGGTGGGTGGAGACGACGTGGTAGGACTCCATGAAGGCCTCCTGGGCGACCTTCCAGTTACAGGGGAGCACCCGGGCCACGTGGGCCTTCACGTATCGCGCCTCCAGGGGCCAGCGCTCGAAGTGGTGGGAGAGATCGCCCAGGAAGGCATCGAGGGGCTCGGCCTCCACGTCCGGGTTCACGAACACGAAGCCCCCCCAGCGGCCTACCTGCAACTCCGGCAGCTGGTAGTCCTCGTCGCGCACCTCGGGGAAATCCCAGCGGCAGGGAATCCGGGAAAGACTTCCATCGAGTTCCCACGTCCAGCCGTGAAAGGGACAGCGGATCTTCTGCATGTTCCCGGCATCGTCCCGCAAGCGGCGGCCGCGGTGCAGGCAGGTGTTGTGGAAGGCGCGGATGCGCTCGGCTTCGGAGCGCACCACCAGGATCGAGAGGTCCCCCACCTCGTAGACGACGTGATCGCCGACCTCGGGGATCTCCTCCTCGCGGCAAGCCATCTGCCAGACGCGGCGCCACAGGCGCTCCACCTCGAGGTCGTGATAGTCGCGGGAGAAGTAGCGATCCCGGGGCACGTACCAGGAGGTGGGCGCCTGCGAGGACTCGCCGCGCAGCGTCTCGGGCACGGGTTTGCTGTCCCCGGCCAGCATGTCCTGGTAGGAGAGTCCCGGCGCCCGCCCGGGGCGCCCCTTCTCCGACGACTCCGCTCCCATGGCCGATCCTCTCGCCGCCCGCTCAGTAGGAAACGCGCTTGGTGAAACCCGCGTCGGCTACGAGGTTGGCGCCTGTGATGAGGCTCGCGGCGGGGCTGGCCAGGAAGACCACCGCCCGCGCCACCTCCTCGGGCGTGCCCATGCGGCCCAGCGCACAGCTTCCCAGTGCCCGTTCGTACATCTCGGGCATGGCGTGCTTGATCATCTCCCAGTTGCCCCCCTCGAAGTAGATGGGCCCGGGCGACACCGTATTGACGCGAATGCCCCGGGGCGCCAGGGCTTGGGAGAGGTCGTTCGCGTGGGCGATCAGCGCGGCCTTGATGGCGTTGTAGGGTTGGGGAACGCCCAGGAACTCGAGGGCCGCCGTACTGCTGATGAATACGATGCTGCCCGTCTCCGAGGCCTCGAGGAAGGGGGTCGCCTCCTCCACCACGCGGGTCGAGCCCAGCAGATCCACGTCGAAGTTGGCCTGCCAGGCCTCCTCCCCCATGCCTCCGCCACCACTGGCGTTGCAGATCGCNATGTCGAGGCCGCCCAGCGCTTCGGCGGCCTCCACGACGAAGGCGCGCAAGCGGTCGCCGTCACCGACGTCCAGCGCCGCCGTGAAGACCTCGACGCCGTGGCCCTCCAGTTGCTTCCGGGCTTCCTCGAGCCCGCCCTCGCTGCGCGCGCAGAGCGCGACGCTGGCGCCCTCGGCGGCCAGCGCTTCCGCGATCGCGCGCCCGATGCCACGGCTCGCCGCCGTCACCAGCGCCCTGTGTCCCGTCAATCCCAGGTCCATGTCCTTGCGCTCCTTCCGTGCGGCTCTGCCGCGCTGTCTTGCTCCTGGCCGCGGCTCCGCGGCCTTCGGTCCGGGGTCCGCGGTAACCGCCGGCCTGGCCCCGGCCAGCCAGCCAATCAACTGCGCGTCGGCATGCCGCAGCTCCCCGCGCTGCCAGGCTCCCCGGGCGTCGAACCAGCCCACCCGCTCGTCCTCTTCGACCCGGACCCGCCCTTCGGATTCGAGCTCGTAGACACCGCCGGTGAGCGGATGGGTGAGGCGCGGCACGCGCTCAGTTCCCACCGCGGCGGCGTTCGAACCGGCTTCCAGTGTCGCGCTGCGAGTGGTCCACGTCCCGATACTACACCGGCCAGCCACCGCACGTCTCGTCGTTGGCGGCGCCTCGGAGATCAGACCTTCAGGTAGGTGTCCACGAGATTTTCGTCGAGCTCCTGGATCGCCCCCTCGGCGACGCGACGCCCGCGGTCCAGGATGCTGAAGTGCTCGGCCACGCGCCGGGCGAAGGGCAACTTCTGCTCCACGAGCAGCACCGTGAGCCCTCGGCTCTGGTTGAGTTCCGTCACCACCTCGCCGATTTGTTGCACGATGTTGGGCTGGATGCCCTCGGTGGGCTCGTCGAGGATCAGCAGGCGAGGTTCCGCGACCAACGCACGGGCGATGGCCAGTTGCTGCTGCTGTCCCCCGGACAGGTTGCCGCCCTGGCGTTGCAGCATCTCGCGCAGCACGGGAAAGAGTTGGAAGACCTCGCCCGGGATCTCCCGGCTGCCGTCCCGGCGCGCTGCCAGCCCCACCTCCAGATTCTCGCGCACGGTGAGTTGAGAAAAGACCTCCCGTCCCTGGGGCACGTAGCCGATGCCCAGGCGGGCCCGTTGCTCGGGGCGCAACGAGGTGATGTCCTTTCCGTCGAAACGGATGTGGCCGCCCGCGATGGGCAACACGCCCATGATGCAACGCAGCAGCGTCGACTTGCCCACCCCGTTTCGGCCCATGAGACAGGTGCAAGCCCCGTCGCCCACGGAGAGGCTGAGATCCCAGAGCGTGTGGCTCTCGCCGTAGTATTGCTCGAGGCCGTCGATTTCCAGCAAGCTAGCCGCCAAGGTAGACCTCGATCACGCGCTCGTCGTCCTGCACCGTCTGCATGTCCCCTTCCGCGAGCAGCCGACCCTGGTGGAGCACCGACACCCGACTGTCCAGGCTGCGCACGAACTCCATGTCATGCTCGACGACGACCACGGTATGGGAGCCCGCCAGCTCCCTCAGCAGGCGCGTGGTGCGATCGACCTCGGCGTGGGTCATGCCCGCCACGGGCTCGTCGATCAGCAGGAGACGCGGGTTCTGGACCAGCAGCATGCCGATCTCGAGCCACTGCTTCTGCCCATGGGCGAGTTCGCCAGCCCGCCGCTCCGCGGTGTCCGCCAAGCCCACCGTCTCCAGCGCCGACTCGATGCGCTCGCGCTGCGCGCCTTCCAAGCGCGCGAAGAGAGTGGAAATGACCGTCTTGGGGGCGTCCAGGGCGAGTTCCAGGTTCTCGAAGACCGTGAGCCCATCGAAGAGCGTGGGCGTCTGGAATTTGCGGCCGATACCCGCCCGCGCGATCTCGTGCTCGCTCATCTGGCTGAGATCCAGGTTGCTGCCGAAGAAGAGTGTGCCGGCGTCCGGACGCGTCTTGCCGGTGATGACATCCATCAGCGTGGTCTTGCCCGCGCCGTTGGGGCCGATGATGCAGCGCAACTCGCCGTCTTCGATGTAGAGGGTGAGATCGTCCAGGGCCTTGAAGCCGTCGAAGGACACCGTGACGTTCTCGACGTAGAGGATCTCGCCGTGACGCGTGTCCGGCTTCGAGTCCATGCCCGGGGGCGCCAGGGAGCGATCGGCCGCGGAGGAGCGGGGAGTGCTCATGTGCTCCCCCCCCGGCCCCGGGCCATCAGGCTGCCCACCACGCCCCGGGGCAGGAAGAGCGTCACGCCCACGAAGAGTGCGCCCAGTACATAGAGCCAGAGATCCGGGGCCGCCACCGTGAACCAGCTCTTCGCCGCGCTCACGATCCAGGCGCCCGCCGCTGCCCCCACCAGGGTGCCCCGACCCCCCACGGCCACCCAGACCGCCATTTCGATGGAGTTGGCGGGCTGCATCTCGCTGGGGTTGATGATGCCCACCTGGGGGGCGTAGAGCGCGCCGGCCACGCCGCAGAGCAGTGCGGAAAGGGTCCACACGAAGAGCTTGAAGTGGAAGGTGTCGTAGCCGCTGAAGCGCACCTTGTCCTCGCCGTCCCGCACCGCCTCCAGCACGCGCCCGAGCTTCGAGGTGACCACGCCGCGACACACCAGGAAGACCCCCATGAGGGCCAGTGCACTGGCGACGTAGAGGCCCACCCGCGTGTCCGGATCCTGCAGAGAGAAGCCGAGTAGGCGCTTGAAGTCGGTGAGGCCGTTGTTGCCCCCGAAACCCGTATTGTTGCGGAAGAAGAGCAGCATGAACGCGTAGGTCATGGCCTGGGTGATGATCGAGAAGTAAACGCCCCGAATCCGAGAGCGGAAGGCGAACCAGCCAAAGACAAAGGCGAGCAGCCCCGGCGCCGCCAGCGCCATCAGGGCCGCGAACCAGAAGTGGTCGAAGCCGTACCAGAACCAGGGCAGCTCCTTCCAGTCCAGGAAGACCATGAAGTCGGGCAACTCGCTGCGGTAGACCCCCTCGGTGCCGATGGAGCGCATCAGGTACATGCCCATCGCGTAGCCGCCCAGGGCAAAGAAGGTTCCGTGCCCCAGCGAGAGGATGCCCGCGTAGCCCCAGATGAGATCCACGGCCAACGCCACCATCGCGTAGCAGAGGAACTTGCCCAAGAGCGGGATCGCAAAGTCCGGCACCCGCAGCGCCGAATCGGCAGCGGGTAGCAGGTGCAGCAGGGGAAGCAGCACCACGGCCGCGACCGCGAAGGCCGCGAAGAGCAGCCAGCCCAGGGGCGACAAGAGGGGTCGGCGCTCCCCCGGATCGCTGGCCACGCCGCCCACCTAGGCGGACCGGACCCGGAGCGCAAAGATGCCCTCCGGCCGTCGCTGGATGAAGAGGATCACGAAGACCAGCACCAGGATNTTCCCCAGCACCGCCCCGGAGACCGGCTCGAGGAACTTGTTGACGATGCCCAGGCCCGTGGCCGCCACCACGGTGCCCGCGATCTTTCCCACGCCCCCCAGCACCACCACCATGAAACAGTCGACGATGTAGAGGCGCCCCAGCTCCGGGCCCACGTTGCCCACCTGGGAGAGCGCCACCCCGCCCAGGCCACCGATCGCGGAGCCCAGCGCGAAGGTCCACATGTCCACCCGCGCGGTGGAGACCCCCATGCAACCCGCGATCTCCCGGTTCTGGGTCACCGCGCGCACGCGCAGGCCCAGCACGGTGCGCTGCAGGAGCCACCACACGAGGCCCACCACCGCGACCGCGAAGAAGGTGATCGCGATGCGGCTGTAGGGCAGTACGATGCCCTGCACGATCTCGAAGCCCCCGGACAGCCAGGCCGGGTTGGCGACCTCCACGTTCTGCGCGCCGAAGATCAGCCGCACGCTCTGGATCAGCAGGAGGCTGATCCCCCAGGAGGCGAGCAGGGTCTCGAGGGGGCGGCCGTATAGGAAGCGGATCACCCCGCGCTCCAGCAGCATCCCCACCAGACCGGTGACCACGAAGGCCGCGGGAATGGCCGCGAGCATGTACCAGTCGAACCAGGCGGGCAGGTACTCGGCGAAGAGCCGCTGCACGACCACCGTCGAGTAGGCGCCGAGCATCAGCATCTCGCCATGGGCCATGTTGATCACGCCCATCAGCCCGAAGGTGATCGCGAGGCCCAGGGCGGCCAGCAGCAGGATACTCGCCAGGCTCAGCCCGTAGAAGAAGTTCCCCACCATCGAGCGCAGGAACTCCGCGCGCGCGATGGTGGCGAGCGCCTGCTGGGCGGCCTCGCGCACGCCCGGATCGGGCTCCGCGAAGTCGCCGTTCTCGTCCTGCTCCAGCAGGCCGCGCAGCTCCGCGGCCAGGTCGCGATCCCCCAGCTCGCCGATGAGCTGCACGGCTGCCCGGCGCAGCGCGGGGTCATCGCTGGCCAGCTCGAGCTGCGCGAGGGCGTTCCCGAGCTTCGCGTGGACCTCGCCGTCGGCCTCCTGCGCGAGCGCCGCGCGCAGGAAGCCCTCGCTTCCGGCGGGCGGCCGCTTTCGCAGCTCCTCCGCGGCGGCGCGGCGTATCTCCACGTCCGGGGAGGCCAGCTGAAGCCGCCCCAGCACGGGTTTCGCGGCCCTTCGCACGGCGTTGTTGATGCGGGGCTTGCGGAGATCGCTGGGATCCAGGCCGCTGGGGGCACCGCCCAGGGCCTCGCGCAGCGTACCCTGCTCCTCGTCGAGGATGTAGAGCCGGCCGTCGTCGTCCACCCGCAGGCGGCGGTCGAGCAGGGCTGCAAGCGCCGGGGCCGCGCGCACGTCGCCCAGCTCCGCGAGCTCCGCGATGCTGGCCTGGATCTGCTTGCGGCTCTTCGAGCCCAGCCCTTCCAGCGCATCGGAAAACTCGTCGCCCAGTGCCGGCGCCACCGCCAGGCACAGGGAAACCAACAGCAGCAACCCTCTCACGCGCGCCTCACCCCAGGCAACCGCAAGCCGAACACTTCAGTCGATGCGCCAAGGGGCCCGCCCCGCGCCGCCGAAGCGGTGCGCGGCGGGCCCCTCCGCCCGATCCCGGGAATCAGTTCGCCTTGGCGGGCGGCGCCTTCGACTTCTCGTTGAACTTCGGCTCCTCACAGTTCCCGCAGGCATGGGGGTACTCCCAGTCCGCAACCTTCTTGGCGCTTTCGGGGATGTGGGGGCTCCACGCGTGTGCACGCACCGGGCCATCGGTCTGCCACACGATGTCGAACTGCCCATCCTCGGTGATCTCGCCGATCACCACCGGCTTGTGGAGATGGTGGTTCTTGCCATCCATGGTGATCTCGTAGCCCGAGGG
>JABSQX010000150.1 GCA_013215615.1 Myxococcales bacterium
GCTGGCAGCCAGAGTGACCCAGCGCCCCTCCGGGCACCCCCCTCGGGCGTGAGTTCCCGCCCCCGGCCCCTCCTCCTACTCTGCCTCGTACTGCTCCTCTGGAGTTACCGAGGGCTGCTCGGCTTCGAAGCCGGCCTGCCCGTCCAGCAACAGGTCGAGCAGTGGTTCTTCGAGTCCACGGGGACATCGCCCGGGCTGGTGGCATGCATCGCGGCCTGGCTGGCGTGGCGACGCCTGCCGAGGCTTGGGGGACTCCCCGAGCCCCGGAGCACCCGTTGGCCGCTGGCAATGTTCGGCCTCGCGCTCGCCCTCTACAGCTGGGCGACGCTGAACGCCGCGAATGACCTCCTGTTCGCCTCCCTGGTGGCGCTGCTGCTAGGCCTTGCCACAGCCCGGGCGGGCGTCGCCGGAATTCGAGCCATGGCGCTGCCCGTCGTCGTGATGGGCCTGGCCTTGCCGATTCCCTCGCCACTCCACAATGTCATCGTGTGGCAACTGCAAGTCTGGAGCGCGGCCGGCGCCGACGCGCTGCTGAACGCCTTGGGCCTGGAGGTGAGCCGGGTAGGAATCCTGCTGCAGCACGCGGACACCCGCTTCCTGGTCATCGAATCCTGTAGCGGCCTGCGCTCACTGCGGACACTGACGCTGGCCGCGCTGGCACTCCGCGAACTCTTCGTGAGCGCGGGCCCACGCATGTGGTGGCTGGTCGTCACCGCGCCTCCACTGGCGCTCCTCCTCAACGTGGTGCGCATCGCGATCATCGCCACCGACGCGAGCTTGGGAGAGCCCGAGTTGGGCGAACAGCACGTGAGCCAAGGGCTGCTCGTACTGGCCGCGGGCTCGATGCTGCTGTTTGCCGCCGGTCACTTCCTCGCCGGCCGGGAGCCTGCCGGCGAGACGAACCCACGGTCGCCGCGCGCCACCCTCCCCTGGGCCCGGTTGCTGCCACCCCTGGCACTGATGGTCGCCCTGGGAACCCTCCTGAATCCCTGGGAGGCCCCTCGTCTCGAACGCCCGGAACTCGCGACCTTTCCCATGCAGTGGGAGGGCTGGCAGGGAGAGACCCTGGACAACGATCGGATCTTCCTGGGCACCCTGCCGGTCGGCATCGTGGTGCATCGACTCTACGAATATGCGGGAGAGGACGATCGTTCGATGGAGGTGTCCCTCTTCATCGCCACCGAAGCTCCCGGGCGGTTCCGCGACAGCCTCTTCTCCCCGAAGCTGCTGCTACCGGGACGCGGATGGGAGATCGCCTCGGCTGAACCCGTCCGGCTCTGGCCGATCGCGATGGAGGTCGACTCCGCGGACGCTCACACTGCGGATGCCCGCGCGCACGTCTACGCCTGGGAATCGCACGCGGAAGGCACCTGGGAGGCTTCGCTGCGCTCCCTGCTGGCGCTGGAGCGGGGCCCTTTCGCGCGCCAGCGAGAGCGCGTCTACGTGCGTCTCACCACCCCGTCCGGCAAGGACGCCGAATCCCGGCGCCGCGCGAGACACGTCCTCGACCGCTTCGTCCACGACTTCAGGGATCTGCTGACGTCGCTGTGAGCGCCAGCGTGCGGCGCGGGGGGCGAGTCTCCGGTGACTCCACGCCCGCCAGCAGCGCCTGGCCCTGGGCGCGATGCATGGCGGAGAGCCGCGCGCGCACGTGGGGAAGCAGCGACCCGCCGGCGTTCACGCGCCGAGCGGCCGCGACCAACTCCTGGTCGAGCCGATCTCCAGCAGAAACGGCGGCGAGCCGCTCGCCCCACTCGGCCATCGCCTGCGGGTCGCCCTCCGGAAACGCCTGGGCGCGCAGCCACAGCTGGCGGCGCAGCGCCGAGAGGCGGGCCGGCACCAGGCCGAGCAGGGCCGCGTCCGCTTCGCGGGCCTGCTCGTAGGCTCCCAGCAGGAGATAGAGGCCCGCCAACCTGTCCAGTGCCGCTGCGCGCAAGGGCGGCGCGGCGCCCGAACCCGCGCGCGCCTTCAGGGCCTGGAAGTCGGCGGGCAAGAGTCCGTGACGCAACGACCAGGCCGGCGACTGCTGGAGAACCCGCGCCGGGTCGAAACCGCGCACAGGATCGAAGGGGACTCCCCGGTCCGCGTAGTAGCTCGCGATGCGCTGGAGATTGTCGGCATTGCGCGGATTCAGCCGAAGGTAGAGGGCCGAGTCCAGGTTCCGGAAGACCGGGAGCCAGCCCGGGGCGCCCTCCAGGTAGTTGGTCGTGTAGGCGGGCGGGCGGTTCTCCGCGCCCGCGACCGGCAGCCCCGAGCCCAGGAAGAGATCGATGCCCTGCGCGTCCAAGAGCGCCGCAAAATCCGGGTGCTCCTCGGAGCCTCGACGCTCGCGCAGCAGCAGGCTTGCCCGAAAGGCTTCCTCGGACATGTTGAGCGAGCCATTGGTAGCGGTGCGGATGGCGGGAGCCAGCCAGTAGCCCAGGAAGCCGCCCTCCGAGTAGCGGGCAAAGAGCCGACCCTCCAGCCCGGCATCCCCCATCAGCCATGCCGCGTGGCCGTGGTACTTGGCGGCAGGATAGGAGGGCTCGTAGTCCTGCCAGCGACCGGAGATGGCCTTGGAGATCATCGGCCAGTCCCCGTATTTCAGGAACCCCGGCACCAGCAGCAACGGGACCAGCGCCAGTGCGACACGCATGGGTGTCGAAAGATCGGCTCGGCGAGCAGGCAACACGCGAAGCACGCCGACCAGGAAGAGCAAGGGAAAGACCGCCAGCCACAGGAAACGCACCGCCAGCACCATCAGCACGACTCCGGCCAGCGCCATGCCCAGCAGCGCGGGATCGACCTGCGTCCCGGGCAGATGGGGCGCGTCACTCCGCCAGCCCCGAAGCGCCCGGGGCACCGCGAGCGCGGTGGCTACCACGAGCGCCCAGATGAGGCACCAGGAAAGGGGGCTCGGCGGCAGGTTCGCGACAGGAAGACTCAGTAGATGCGTGGGTCGCCACTCGTCGATGACCGCCACCTCGCTCAGCATGTCGCTACCCGCGCCTAGGGAGGCGAGATAGGTCTCGTAACCACCCGGAGTCAACAGCGTGGCGACGACACCCAGCACGAGGGCGGCGGCCAGGCTCCCGGCGCGGGTGCGGTCGGCGGCGCGCGCTGCGCTGGAGCGCAGCGGTGCAGCGAGCAATAGCGCCAGTAGCGACACCGCGAGGAGCCCGGGTCCCAGCACGAAGCCCGCGTGCAGGTTCGCCCACACGCCGAGCAGCACGGTCGCCGCCAGCACGCGCCAGCGAGAGGGCAGCCGTGCCGGCTCCAACAGGATTCGGTACAGCAGCAGCGCCGCAAGGATGGTGAAGAGGTGGGGGCGCAGTTGGAAGAAGCGGTAGCTCGACAGCAGCGCCACGGCGGTCGTGACCAGGCTCGCGACGCGCGGGGAACCACCCACCCGCCGCGCCGAGGTCCACACCAGCGCAAGGATCGCCACCACCAGCCCCACGTGGAGCGCCCGCAACCCCGTGAAGCCGGCAGCCTGCAGCCAGGCGAAGAGACCCAGGTCGGCGAACCACGACGAGGGAGACGGCGCGCCCGTGGCTGTAAAGAGCAGTGGATCCCCGGCGAGCCAGGGTCCCTGTTCCGCGTAGGCGGCCCCGAGGCCCAGGTGCCACCAGAGGTCGTCGGTGAAGATGGGCTGGCCCACCGCGACGAGGACGAGCCCGCAGCAGGCGCCCAGCGACGCGTACAGGATTCCATCGCTGACGATACGCAGTGGCTTCAACCCCCAAGCCTCCAGCAGCGCAGAGCCTACGTCCCCGACGCGCGCAAAGCACCTACAACCGGTGCGTCCGTCACGGGTTCAGCGAAGCGCTCGGAGCGCTGCGCATAGGAGCAGGAGCGAGGTTACCGCGAGAACTCCCATCGAAGCGCCGGGAACAGTCGCCTGGAGCGCCTGCCGATGGGCTTCGAGAATCGCACCCGCGGTCTGGCTGTGGCTCTGATCGGGGTCGACGCCCACCAGGAAATCGAACCACTCGTCGACGTTCTCGTGATTTCCCGTGTAGTAGTCGTGGGGATGGAACGCGACGCCGAAGACCTGGTCTGCGGCGGTGGCGTTGAAGACGGCCTTCATCTGCGTCGTCTGCCAGACCCCCCCCGCGATCAGGGCCGCGTGGTCGATCTGCCAGACCGGTGCGCCGTTGAGGCTCTTCAGGGTGGGTACCGAGGCCGCATCGGAGGGACTCGGCGTGGAACCCGAGCCCCCGGTCTGAAAGTCCACCCCTGCTGGAAAATCGAAGTCCTTGCTCGAGACGGTGAGGATCTCCGCGGAGGAGGGCAGCAGGGCGGTCAGCGCCGCGAGCCAGTCCTGCATGCTGCCCAGATAGCCCGGTGCGTTCACGGCGGCGGGCTGATTGCTATAGCCGTCCCAGGCGCCCGGGTGGCTCAGGACATGGTGATGACCTCCGATTTCGTGACCGTCCGCCACCCAGCCCAGAATATCTCCCGCGCGAGAAGCGTCGCTCGAGATCACGCCGCTCCAAGCGGGGTTGAACTGGATGGTGAGCGCGATCCCCCTGGCATCGGCGGCGGAGACCAAATCCTCGAGAGCGCCCCAATCTGCCTCGGAAGCGAAGTGGGGGTCGCAGTGGATCACGTTGAAGTAGATGGGAACCTGCGCACGCCCAACCCCCGCCGCACCGAGCGCAATCATCAGCACGAGCGCTGCCAGCAATCGCCATCGCATTCGACCCCCAGTGTATCCAAGAAGGCGGCAACGAGAAGGCGGGGGCGTCACATCGCCCCCTCCGCTCATCCCCGCCACGCGTATACTTGAACTGAACGAGCGACCATGGAGGATTGCGCGGTTGCTGGAGCGCCATCCGCGAACGCTGCCCCCGCTGCTCGGCGCGCTGGGGTGGATCCTCATTCTGGCAGCGAGCAGCGGCCGGGCCGATGACTGCGCGCCGATCGTGGATCCCGATCCGCGCGCTTGCGCGGGCACGCACTCGCTCTCCATCAGCAAGCGCTACCTGCTCGCCGTCCACGCCGCGGCACCCGGCTCGACCTTCGCGGAACACGAGACCTACCTGCTCGAATCCGACGACGGCCAGGGCTGGGGCGTGGTCCCCGGCTGGGAAGCCTACGTGGGAAGCGTGCCGGAGGTAACCGAGCGCGACGGCCTCCTCTACCTCTTCAATCCCGGCAAGCAGCGCGTCTACGATCTCGCGGGGGGAAGTGTCAGTGGGGCCAGCGTCAGCATCTCGGATCCCTCGGGAGATCCCGTGAGCTACGTCGATCCCTCCGCGATCCTGGACGACCAGAATCGCATCGTGCTCTTCTTCCTGAACTCGACGGGCGTCCCGCCCGGCACCGACCCGGCCTCGGGGACGGACCCCAAGGATTTCGACTCGGCGACCGAGGATCCGGGTTCGGGAGCCCTCGCCTTCACCCTCGAAGCGGGACCCCGGGTCGAGGCGCTGAGCAGCGACCCCGACATCTTCTTCGACGGAAGCCAGTACCTGCTCTACATCTCCTTCGGAGCCAACACGCGCGCCTACCGTGCCGACACGCTCCACGGCAGCTACGAGGCCTTTCCGGGACTCGGCTCCGAGGCGCTGCTCACCACGGCAGGCGGCGTACCCGCCGGCCACTACGACGCCCTGAACACCGAATACTGGACCTACGTGCACGCGAACGTCGGAGGCGTCAACGTGGTGCGTCGCGCCGTGCATGACGGATTCGACGCAGCACTGCTCGTATCAGATTTCACCACCGTCGTCGCGGCCGCCGATCTCGGCCTGGGCGCAACGACGAGCGTCGAGAGCCCCTCGCTATTCGACCGCGGGCCCTCGGTCTCGACGCCCCTTCCCGGTCTCGGCCCCCCTGGGCTCTGGCTGCTCGCAGCCCTCATGAGCGCAGCCAGCCTGGCCCACTTGCGGCAGCGTCGACGAAGCATTGCCGGAAACCTGAAGGCCCGCCGGTTACCATGAGCCTCGCGAGCGCTCGGCATCCATGATCGGATGTCCCGCTCGGGAGGGATTCCAGGATGAAACTCTGCGTCACCGGACACGATTCCAAGGGCAAGGCAATCTTCTCCCACGCGGGCGCCCCGCCGCGCGCGGCGGGACCGGGCAGTTTCGAACTCTGGAGCACGAAGGGGCCGAACTCGGTGCCGGACGACGCGGACCCGAAGGCGCCCGCCGAAGTGGGCTACTTCCCGGTCGAGGGCGAGACTGCCTTCAAGCTGGTTTCGGTTCCGCCCAGTGCCGGACGCGCGGACCCGAGCCTGCTGCCCGATGAAATCCGCCACATGTTCGATCCCGAGGATGCGGGGATGCACACGACCGACACGATCGACTACGTGATCATCCTCGGGGGTGCGGCGGACCTCGAACTCGACGACGGCGTGAGCGAACGCGTCGAGACCGGCGACTGCGTGGTCCAGCGCGGCACGCGGCATGCCTGGCGTGTGGTCGGGGACGAACCCCTCGTTCTCGGAGCGGTCTTGATCGGGGCTGCGCGAATTCCTTGAACGACTGGATCTGCTCGGGGGGAGTCAACGTTCCGCCACCTCGCGCGCAAAGGCCAGCAGGTCGCGGTGGGCCTGCGCGAGCGTTTCGAAGTCGGCCTTGGGGACGCTGCGGTCGTAGGTCAGCAGGCCGTTGATCTCGATCTCGACGTCACAGAGCTGGGTGTAGACCGCCTGCGAGAGGCCCCGCTCGATCAGGGGGCGCAGCGCATCGAGGCGCCCCAGATACTCCGCGGCCAGCGCCTCGCGAGATTCCATCTTGCGATACGCGAAGCCGCGCTTTGCGTGCCAGCGGTGGCCGTCGACGGCGAGCCCCAACCCCCCGTACTCCGAGCAGCCGCGAGCCCGGCCGTCGTCGGCACGCGGGATCCCGGGCCCGGGGTAGCGGTGGGCGCTGACGAGATCCCCGGCGCCCTGGTCGAACCAGCCCGAGGCGGCGTCGATGGGACGCGACGGGTCGCGGGCGCGGATCCTGCGCACCGCCTCCGCGGAGTCGAACTGCCCCCAGCCCTCGTTGAAGGGCACCCAGCCGGCGATGCAGGGGACGTCGCACAGACCATCCACGAGCTCGTCGAGTTCCGACCAGAAGGACTGCCGGTTCGCAGCGCGCTGTCTTCCGAAACGCCAACGCAAGCGGTCGTCGCGGATCGGGCGCCGGGCAAACAGGTGCCAGAACATGGCGGCTCCGAAGCCCCAACCCAAGCGTCCATTGGGCATGTCCTGCCAGACCGCGAGGCCCATGCGATCGCAGTGGTGGTACCAGCGCAACGGCTCCACCTTGACGTGCTTGCGCACCAGGTTGAAGCCGAGGCGGTCCACGGCCTCGAGGTCGGAACGCAGCGCCGCGTCGGTGGGGGCGGTATACAGGCCGTCGGGCCAATAGCCCTGGTCGAGGGGGCCGAGTTGGAAGACCGGCTCGCCGTTCCACTGCAGGCGTGGGCACCCGGCCGCGTCGCGCCCGACGTCGAACCAACGCAACCCGAAGTAACCCTGCACGCGATCGAGGAGCCGGTCGCCGTCCCGAAGCTCCGCGCGCAGGCCGTAGAGATGGGGATCCTCGCGACTCCAGAGGCGCGGGGCCTGCGGGCGCAACTCCACGGTTTCGCCCGTTGCCGCAACGCCGCCAGCCACCGCGCGCGCCGGCGCCGGGCTAATCGGGAAAGCCGGGTCGAGGGCCGTCAGCTGCACCCGCAGCCCGTCGCCTCCCCCCTCTACTTCCGGGGTCACGAGCACGCTTTCCCCTCCCGCCTGGGGCAGGATCCGTAGCCTGCGGATCGCGCGCTGGGGAAGCGCTTCGAGCCATACGCTCTGCCAGATGCCCGAGACCGCGGTGTAGAAGACGAGGCGCGGACGAAGCGACTGTTTACCTCGCGCCTGGCCGCCGCGTTGGCTGGGGTCGAAGACCGCGACGCGCAACTCGTTGGCCGCTTCGCGCCGCAACGCGGGGGAGAGGTCGAAACAGAAGGGCGAGAAACCCCCGCGGTGCATGCCGAGTTCGCACCCGTTCAGCCACACCCGCGCCTCCCAGTCGACGGCTCCGAAGTGCACCAGGACCCGCCGCTCCCGCCAGCTCCGGGGCACCTCGAAACGGCGGCGAAGCCACAGGCGCTGATCGGGGCGCAAGGCGCGACCGACGCCGGAGAGCGACGACTCGATGGGAAAGGGCACCAGGATTCGCTCCGGGAAGCGTTCGGGCTCGCGCCCGAGTGGGGTCAGCGCGAAGTCCCAGAGCCCGTTCAGGGAGCGCCAACCGGGATCCCCTTCCGGTCCCTCCCGCACGAGTTGCGGGCGCGGATGCTCGGGGTGCGGGGCCAACGGGTCCACGTCTGCCGCGAAGCGGGAGGAGAGCGGCGCCGGAGCGGGCCGCCAGCCCCCGCGACTCTCGTTACTGGGGCGGCTTCGCGCAGAGGGCACGTCACCGGGAAGGTAGCGCCGATGACGTTTCATCGGGTATTCGCGAGCACGCTTGGCGGGGTACGTGGAAGCAACGCCCAGGGCTTGCGATCATCTGCCTTTTCGCGCCCGCAGCCGCCGTGGGGAAGCCATGAAGCGCATCGCCTCGCGTGTTCGATCGGCGTTCGAGGAACGTTTCGAAACGCGTCCCACGCACCTGGTGCGCGCCCCCGGGCGCGTCAATCTGATCGGTGAGCACACCGACTACAGCGGCGGCTTCGCGATGCCACTCGCCCTAGAAGAAGCGGTCTGGATCGCGCTGCGCGCGCGCGAGGACCGGCGCGTGCGCTTGCATTCGCTCGACTACGGCGAGGTCTGCGAACTCGATCTCGAAGCCCCGCCCCGCGCAGGCGAGGGCTGGCGGGAATACCCGAAGGCGGTGGCGTGGGCGCTCGCGCAGGAGGGACGGCAGCTTGCGGGCTGGGAGGGGGTCGTCGCCGGAGACCTTCCCCAGGGCGCTGGACTCGCCTCCTCCGCGGCTCTCCAACTCGCGGTCGCCCTCTCCTTTGCCGTGGTCATGGAGCTCGACTGGCAGCCGCGTGCCTTTGCGAAACTCGTCCAGCGTGCCGAGAACGAATGGGTGGGGGTTCGCTGCGGAATCCTCGATCCCCTCGCCTCGGCCTGCGCGGTGGAGGGCCACGCGCTTCGGATCGACTGCCGCAGCCTGGCCGTCGAGCCCGTTCCCCTGCCCCACGACTCCCGCTTGCTGGTGCTCGACACCGCCACCCGCCGCGACCTGGTCGACTCCGCGTACAACGAGCGGCGCGCCCAATGCGAGGAGATCGCCCGCAGCTTCGACAAGGCACAGCTGCGGGATCTCAGCTCCGAAGAACTGGAGGCCGGCGCCGCGACACTCGAACCGGTGCTCTTGCGCCGCGCACGGCACGTCGTCGGTGAGAACCTACGCGTCGAGGCGGCGGCCCGGGCGATGCGCGCGGGCGATTCCGAGCCCCTCGGCGAATTGATGACGCACTCCCATACGAGCCTGCGGGACGACTTCGAGGTGTCGAGCCCGGCTCTGGATGCCATCGTCGAGTCCGCGCTCGCGATACCCGGCTGTTTCGGGGCCCGTATGACGGGCGCGGGTTTTGGGGGCTGCGCGCTCGCACTCGTTGCAGCGTCACAGGTGGAGGCCTTCACCGCATCGCTTCCCGGGGCGTACCTGCAGCGAAGCGGCCTCGAGGCCAGCATCCTCCCCTGCACCCCGTCCCGGGGTGCCGAATGCCTTGAGCTTCGACGTTGAGGAAAAATTCTCGCCCCGCCCCCTCTTGGTGACCCGGCAGTGGCTTCAGACTCCGGGCGCCACGCGTTCACGCACCATCAAGCCCCAGGTGCGGCGGTGATCCAGGAAGCGCCCGGTCTCCCGCGCCTCGCGCTCGGCGACTCCCGGCCCGGACCAATAGCGCTCGCGGTAGTCCGCGAGGCTCGAAAACCACAGTTCCGAGACGCCATCCAACTCGTGCTCCTGATCCTCGGCCCCCGTCACGACCCCCTCCACGACGTTCTGGACGTACTTCGCGATACCGGGTTGGTCGTCGCGCAGCGTCTGCGTGTGGTGGTGGTAGCGCTCGCGGAACGCCTCGCGCGAAAGCCCCGGAGGGCGGTAGAGGAAGAAGAGTTGCTTGACGCCCGGGCGCCAGCCGTCGTCGCCGGGAGGCGGCAATTCATCGAAGACGGGGCGTTCGCTCAGCCGGTAGGCGACTTCGCGCTGGGGATCGAAGCTCGGCGACTCGCCCCACCATTCCCAGGAGAGGATCTCGTAGCGCGCGGGGAGCCGCGCGGGTGGAGCGTGAAGCGCGATCAACTCCTGTCCGGGATCGACGACGTCGACGATTCGCCGCTCCGTGTCGAGGGGTTCCAGGGCCGCGAAGGCGGCCTGGGAGTCATGGGGGCGACGGGCCGTGCGGATGCAACGCAGCCACTTGGGATCGGGCACGGGGAGTCTCCGCGTGGGTGGGCGCCAGGATACCCGCTCTTCGCAGGCGCCAACCCCCTCAGGCTGCCGGGCGAATCTTGTAGCGGAAGGGCAAGGTCTTCAGCCCGCACACGAAGCTCGACTCGATGTGGCTCGGGTCCCCGGCGGGTTCCATCTCCTCCACGCGCGTCGCAAGCTCGTGGAAGAGCGCTCGAGAGCTCAGGCGCGCGACGTGGGCGCCGAGGCAGAAGTGCTCTCCCGTTCCGAAGCCCAGGTGACGGTTCGGATGCCGTGTGATGTCGAACTCGAAGGGGCGTTCGAAGACATCGCTGTCCCGGTTCGCGGACGCATAGAACATCACGAGGTGCTCTCCCTCGCGAATCTTCTGGCCCTGGATCTCCGCGTCGCGAAGCAGCGTGCGCCGCATGTAGTTGACGGGCGACGACCAGCGGACGACCTCCTCCACGGCCTTCTTGGTGAGGTCGGGGTTGCGTTGCAGCAGCTCGAACTGATCCGGATTGTCGAGGAAGGCCTTGTAACCTCCCGAGATCGCGTTGCGGGTGGTGTCGTGGCCGGCGGTGAAGACGATCAGGTAGTAGCCGAAGGTCTCGACCGGGCCCAAGGGCTGTCCATCTTCCATCTTCGCATTGGCGAGCATGCTGGCCAGGTCATCGCGCGGGTTTGCGCGGCGGTCTTCGACGATCCGGTTGAAGAGTTGGAAGAACTCGAGGCCGACCTCCGCGATCGCCGCCTTGCGGTCTTCTCCCTCGCGCTGCAGGTCGGGGTCGTCCGCTGCAAAGAGCTGCTGGGTGAGTTCGAGGACCTTCTCCTCATCGTCCCGATCGATGCCGAGAATCGTCGCCAACACGCGAAGCGGGTGGCGCTGCGCGATGAGTTCGACGAAATCGCCCTCCCCTTCCTCTCCGAGCTTGTCGACCTGTTCGCGCGCGCTCTGCTCCACGATCTCGTCCAGGCGGTGGATGCTGCGCGGGGTAAAGAAGCCACTCGCGACCCGGCGGAAATCGCGGTGTTCGGGTGGATCCATCTCGATGATGGTCTTCATCATTCCGAAGGCGCCGCGGTCGCGGTTCACGACCAGAGCTTCGTGCTGTTCGGGGTTCAGCAGCGTGGGACCGCGCGTGTTGCTGAAGATCTCTGGCTTGCCTGAGATATCCATGATGTCGGCGTGCCGCGTAATCGCCCAGAAATCTTCCAGTTCGCCACTCGCGCAGTGGTAGAGCTTCGACCGCTCGCGCAGCCGGCTCCAGAGATCGTGAGGCTGCCCCTCCACCCCGTAGTTCTTGGGAATGATCAGCTCTCTGGGGTCGATCTCGAGGCTCATGATCCGCGTATCCCTCGGGTTGGCAAGAAGAAATTCCAAGAACTGCCGCGCCGGCACCCAGTCGAGCCCGCCGCAACGCCTACGCCCGCAATTCTAACAATTCTGCGGCGGGCGAGTCACCGCACCGGTGGGAGAAGGCACCCGACCCCAAAACGCCGGGAACTTCGGGAACACCGAGCACCAAAGCCGCTACCGGACCTCGCGATCTCGTTCTGTACCGCTGCCAGCGCCTGGACAGGCCGCGCCCTAGCTATAGGCATCGGCAAGATCGTGCAGGTCGAGGGCCGCGAGCGCTCCGCCCAGTTCGCTTGCGCTCCAGCTTTTCTCGGACTCGACGCGCTGGGTGACCGTGAGCGGCTGAAAGAGACCGATGCGCTGGTGCTCGACG
>JABSQX010000151.1 GCA_013215615.1 Myxococcales bacterium
AACGCGCAAAGGGCCCGGAGAGGGGCAGCACCACGCCGATGGTGCCGTGCTCCACGGCCACGGAGGGAGGCGGGCGCTCCGCGAGTTCCGCGAAACTCGGCAGGCTCGGAATCTCTCCGAAGCCCTGCTCACCGACCCTCAACCTTTGCCGCAGGGAGATCAGCAGCGGACGGTCCTTGGGGGAGAGCGGCATACGCTCGGCGCGCGCGAGTGCCGCGGCCGCCGCTTCAGGGTCACCGTGCTGCAGGGCGCGGTGGGCGACCCAGAGCTGAACGCGGGCCGCAAGGGGGCGCGAGGCGAGCCGGCCCGCCAGAGCGGTCAGGGCAGCGTCGTCGAGTTCAGCGAGCAGGTCGTCGATCTCGACATCCACGCCGGGGATCTGCGACGGCGACACCAGGCCACGCAGGGCCGACAGCTCCACCAGGCGTTCGACGGGGTCCCGGGCGGTGTCCGCGAGCAGGCGGTAAGCGCCGGGCTGGGCCTCCTCGGGAAGGCGGCTCACGCGCAGGTCGTCCAGCATCGCGCGGGCGCGCGCTGCGTCCCCTCGTTGAAACTCGATCCGGGCAATGCGAAGGCGCGCATGGTCCACGGCGTCGCCGAAGCGGTACGCGGTCAATACCTTGCGGTAGTGGATCAGCGCTGCAGCCGGGTCGTCGGCGCGCTGGGCGATCTCGCCGAGCATGAACTCCGCGTCGTCGCTCAGCGGGCCCTTCGGCCACTGGAGGAGAAAGCGCTCGAGGGCGAGGCGCGCCAGATCCGGGTCAGCCTCCGCCTGGTTGACGGCCTGCTCGTAGGCCGTGCGCTCCTCGGGGCTGGCCTCGCGCTCGCCGAACAGTGAGGTCGTACAGCCCGCCAGCACGATCAGCGGTGCGAGGCGCGCCACCAGCAGGACCGCGCGGGGCGCGACCGCGGCCATCAGTCGAACAACTCGCGAATCTTGTCCAAGAAGCCCTTGTGCTGCGGGGACACGGTGCTCCCCGTCTCCTCCGCGAAAGACTCGAGGATCTCCCGCTGCCGGCTCGACAGCCGGGTCGGGGTCTCGACGAAGATGTGCAGCATCTGGTCCCCGCGCGCGCTGGAACGCAGCGTGGGCACGCCCTTGCCCCGCAGCCGGAGAACCTTGCCGGACTGGGTGCCGGCGGGGATCTTGAGTTTCACCCGGCCCTCCAAGGTGGGGGCCTCGATCTCGGCGCCCAGCGACGCCTGCACCATGGTGATGGGCACCTCGCAGTGGAAATTGCCGCCCTCACGCCGGAACAGGGGGTGGGGCTTGATGCCGATCACCACGTAGAGATCTCCAGGAGGGCCGCCGGAAATGCCTGCCTCGCCCTCACCGGACAGCCGCAGGCGAGTGCCGTCGTCGACGCCGGGGGGAATGCGCACGTTGATGGTCTGCTGGCCTTCCGTGCGACCCTGCCCGCGGCAACCCTCGCAGCGCTCCCGCAGCAGTTCCCCGCTGCCGAAACAGACGTCGCAGGGACGACTGACCCGGAAGAAGCCCTGCTGGAGAAAGACCTGCCCACCCCCACGGCAGGCGCCACAGATCTCGGGGGAAGTGCCGGGAGGCGCCCCCGAACCTCCGCAGCGCTCGCAGGCGCGCATCTTGGGGATCTTGATCTGCGGCTCCAGCCCGCTGATCACATCCGAGAGATCGATCTCCAGGTTGTATCGAAGGTCCGCGCCGCGCTGCCCGCGGCCGCGCCGGCGACCGCCCGAGCGACGGCCGCCGAAGAGGTCGCCGAAGAGGTCTTCGAAGACGTCCGTGAAGCCGCCCAGGTCGCCGAAATCCTGGAAGCCGCCCCCCGGCGCTCCCCCGGACACGCCGCCGTGGCCGAAGCGGTCGTAGGCGGCGCGCTTGTCGGGATCCGAAAGCACCGCGTAGGCCTCGGAGGCCTCTTTGAAGCGATCCTCGGCCGCCGGGTCGTCGGGGTTGCGATCCGGATGATCGCGCATGGCGACGTTGCGGTAGGCCTTCTTCAGGCTGTCCGCGTCCACGTCTCGGCCCGCGCCGAGGATCTCGTAGTAGTCTCGTTTCGCCAAGCAGGCGCCTCAGTGACTGGGGAGCCCAGCGGAGGGGGCGGGCTCGCCACGGCCTCCGGGGGACGTGGCGCCTCGGAATCTACCCCTCCGAGGCGCCATCGCCACCATCGAAGTTGGCGAAGAGACGCTCTGTGAGGTCGTAGGTGCGCGCCGACAGGGCCTGCACGGCGTCGCGCAGGGCGGCGGCATCTCCGGCGGGCATGGCCTTCCTCACCAGCGCGAGCGCGCTCTCGAGACTCTTCCGATCCTCGGCGCCCACGCTGTCCGAGAAGTCACGGAGGGTGCGCTCCGCAGAATAGACGAGGCCCTCGGCCTGGTTGCGCAGTTCCACGAGGTCCCGACGCGCGCGATCGGAGGCCGCGTGGGCAGCGGCCTGTTCGACCAGATCCTCCACCTCGCGCTCCGACAAGCCGCTCGAGGCTGCCACCTGGATGCTCTGCGCCAGCCCGGTAGCGAGATCCCGCGCGGAGACCTCCACCACGCCGTTCGCATCGATCTCGAAGCTGACCTCGATCTGCGGCACGCCGCGCGGCGCCGGCGGCAGTCCGACCAGTTCGAAGCGGCCCAGGGTCTCGTTGTCCTCCGCGATTTCCCGCTCGCCCTGGACGACGTGGATGCGAACCACGCTCTGACCGTCCTCGGTGGTGGAGAAGACTTCCGAGGCAGAGGTAGGGATGGTGGTGTTTCGGGGAATCAACGGGGTGGAGATACCGCCCTGGGTCTCGACACCCAGGGAGAGCGGCGTGACGTCCAGGAGCAGTACCTGCTCCATCTCGCCGGAGAGCACTCCCGCCTGGATGGCCGCGCCCGAAGCCACCACCTCGTCGGGATCCACGCCGCGATGACCCTCGCGGCCGAAGATCTCCGCGACCTTCTGCTGGATCGCGGGCATCCGCGTCATCCCCCCCACCAGCAGCACCTGGTCGATCTGAGAGGCGGCAAGGCCGGCGTCCTCCATCGCTATGCGACAGGGCTCCGCGACGCCCGCCACGAGGTCTGAGGTGAGTTCCTCGAGGGTCTCCCGAGACAATTCGGTGACGAGGTGCAGGGGCCCCGAGCCTCCAGCCGCCACGAAGGGCAGGTTCACCTCGGTGGAAGCGCAGGAGGAGAGTTCGTGCTTGGCGCGCTCGGCGGCCTCGCGGATGCGTTGCAGGGCCATGGCGTCCTTCCGGAGATCGATCCCCGTCTCCTTGAGGAAGGCCTCGGCCAGGTGTTCGCAGACGCGCTGATCGAAATCGTCGCCGCCCAGGTAGGTGTCGCCATTGGTGCTGAGGACCTCGAAGACACCGTCGCGGATCTCCAGGATCGAGACGTCGAAGGTGCCACCACCGAGGTCGAATACCGCGATGCAGCCGGCGCCGCCCTGCTCCACCCCGAAGGCCAGGGCTGCGGCCGTGGGTTCGTTGATGATGCGCATCACCTCGAGCCCGGCGATGCGTCCCGCATCCTGGGTGGCTTGGCGCTGGGAATCGTCGAAGTAAGCGGGCACCGTGATCACCGCGGCGGTGACCGGTTCTCCCACGAATTCCGAGACGGTCTCCCGCATCCGAGCCAGTACCAGGGCCGAGATCTCCTGGGGCGTGTGGCTGCGGCCGCCCGCACGGATGCGGGCCTCGCCCGCCTCTCCGGCCTCCACCCGGAAGGGCACCAGCTTCCGAAAGCGCTCGGCCTCGGAGGCCTCGAAACGGCGCCCGATCAGGCGCTTGACGGAGAAGATGGTCTCTTCGGGGTTGGTGACGGCCTGGCGCTTGGCGATGTGTCCCACCAGGACCTCGCCGGAGTCCTGAAAAGCCACTATGGAGGGGGTGGTGCGCGCGCCCTCGGCGTTGGCGACGACACTGGGCCGCCCCGAGTCCAGCAACGCCACGCAGGAGTTCGTGGTGCCCAGATCGATCCCGATGACCCTGCCCATGCCGACGTCCCCCTTGGCCGCCGGCTGACCTCAGTCGGCGGACTCTTGCGCTTCCGCCGGGTCCGACTCGCCCGGCTCCGCAGCCTTGGTGACCACGACCCGGGCCGGGCGCACCAGAAGATCGCGCAGCTGGTAGCCCTTCTGCAGCACCTCGACGACTCTGTTCGGCTCCTCGCCCTCCACGACCCTCTGCGCCATCGCCTCGTGGACCATCGGGTCGAAAGGCTTGCCCTCGGCCTCGATCTCGCTGACGTGATGCTTGCCCAGGACGACTCTCAACTCGCGCTCCACCAGTTCGACGCCCTGCAACAAACCCTGCAAGTCCCCGCCCTCGCTCTCGCGAGCGTGGTCGATGGCGCGCTCCAGATTATCGACCACCGAGAGCAGGTCCTTGACGAGATTCTCCTGCCCGCTCTGCAGGGCCTTCTCGTGGTCGCGGGCCGCGCGCTTGCGGAAGTTCTCGAGTTCCGCCTGGGTGCGGAGCAGGCGATCCTCGACCTCCTTCTTCTCCTGCTCGAGGATCTCGAGCGCGGCCGCTGCCGGGTCGGCTCCGCCCTCCGCGGAGGCCTCCTCCCCGGCTGCCGACTCCGTTTCGGAGACCGACTCCACGGCCTCGCGGAGCGCCGCCTCGAGCTCCGGGCCCGGAGCCACCTTCGCGTCGGCTCCCTCGGAGGGGCCATTGGCGTCCCGCGCAGTCACCTCCTGCGGCGATTCGCCCTCTTCCGCGCTCTGCTTGGGACGCCGACTCACGCGTTCAACTTGTCGCTCAGCACGCGAGACAGGTAGTCGACCATGGGAATGACGCGCGCGTAGTCCATCCGGTTCGGCCCGATGACCCCCAGGATGCCCTGAGGCCTGTCCCCGCTGCCATAGGGGCAGGCCACCAGCGCGCAGCTTCGCAACGCGGGCTCCTCCACCTCGCCGCCCAGCAACACCGAGACCTCTCGGCTGTCGAGCACGCGGTCGAGCACCTCGACGAGCCGCACCTTCGTCTCCACCGCCTCGAAGAGTTCGCGCACGCGGCGCGGATCCTGAAACTCGGGCTGGTCGAGCAGGGCCAGGTGGGTGGCCACCACGATGTCCGCCCCGGCCGCTTCGTCGACGTCCAACGCCTGGCGCCCCAGGGCCACGGCTTCGGCGAGCAGGCGATCGGCCCTGTCGCGCAGCTCCTCGGCCTCGCGGGCCAGGGCGTCGCGCACCTCTCCGAGCGTCCGGCCCATCACGCGCTCGTTGAGCATTCCCGCAGCCAGGTCGAGCTGGGGCTGGGAGAAGACCCGATTGGAACGCACCACCCGCCGGTAGGCATCGCCGGCAGTGGAGACCAACAGCACCAGAATTCGGTCGCTGGAGAGCGTCACCAGGCTCACGTGCTGCAAGACCACGCGGTGGAAGGCAGGCACTGCCACGAAGCCCAGCTGATGGGTGTTGCGGGAGAGCAGTTCTGCGGCCACGGGCGCCAAGGAGGCGAACTCGGCCTCAGCGACCTGGTAGGCGATGCTGCGCCGGTCGTAGTCGGGCACTTCCCGGGTATCCAGCAACTCATCGATGAATACGCGCAGGCCCTCTTCGGTGGGGATGCGCCCCGCGGAGGTGTGGGGCTGCTCGACGAGGCCCCGCTCCGAAAGTTCCGCGAGGATCGCGCGAATGGTCGCGGACGAAACCCGCTCAGGGAGCACTTCGGCGAGTGTGCGCGAACCGACGGGAGCAGCCGCGCCCACGTAGGCGGTGACCGTGGCGCGCAACACCTCCTGCTGCCGCTCGCTGAGGGGCTCCCTGCGCGACACCGCTCCTGCCATGACCGCAATCTAACGCAGGGGGGGACCCGATTCCCGCGCAAGCTAGAGGAAAGATGCAAAGACGCTGTCCGAGAGCATGCGCCCCCGGGGAGTCAGGCGAAGAGCATCCGGCGCCTCCTCGAGCAGGCCGTCTGCCGTGAGCCGGTCCAGCTCCCGGGCAAAGAAGTGCCGGGGCGGAGCACCGAACTCTCCCGCGAAGAGCTCCACGTCGAGACCGTCCCCCGTGCGCAAGGCCAGGAAGACCGCCTCCGCGCGCGCCTCGCGTGCCCCGAGGACCTCCACCTGCGCGCCCGCGCCGTCGCCTGCGGCCACGCCCTCGGAATAGGGAGCCAGCTCCCGGGGATTGCTCCGCCGCAGGCCAAAGGGATGGCGCGGGCTGGGGGGATCGCTGGAAACGGCCCCCATGCCCAGGCCCAGCACCGGGAGCCGCTGCCAGTAACGGCGGTTGTGGACGGAGCGATGCCCCGGGCGCGCGTAGCTGGAGATCTCGTAGCGCTCGTAGCCCGCCGCGCACAGACGCGCCTCCACGCATTCGAGCATCGCCACCGCCTCTTCCTCGCCAGGGCGCTGCAGCCGGCCGCGGGCGGCGGCCTTCCCGAAGGGCGTCCCAGGCTCGAGGCTGAGCTCGTAGACCGAGAGGTGCTCGGGCGCGTACGCAAGGGCAGCAACCAGGTCCGCTTCGACCTCGGTGAGGGTCTGCCCGGGGGCCGCCACGATCAGGTCCAGGGAGACATTCGCAAAGCCCGCCGCTCGGCAGGCCTCGAAACTGCGGTGGACCTCGGAGGCCCGGTGCCCACGCCCCAGGCGCCGCAGCGTGGTGTCGTCGAAGGACTGCGCGCCCAACGAGATGCGGTCGATACCCGCCACGCGGAAGTCCGGCAGACGCGCGGTCTCCAGGGTGCTGGGATTCACCTCGAGCGTGGTCTCCTCGGGATCGCCCGGAAAGGCCCCGCGGATCGCGCCCAGGATCCGCTCCACGGAACGCGCTTGCAGCAACGAAGGCGTCCCGCCGCCCAGGTAGATGCTCGCGAGCCGGCGCCCCTCGAAGGCTCCGGCACGGGCGTGCAACTCCGCGCAGAGCGTATCCAGGTAGGCGGACTCGTCTTCCGGGGAAAGCGGGCGCGCGCGGATCACCGCGAAGTCGCAGTAGGGGCAGATCCGCTCGCAGAAGGGCACGTGGACGTAGACGCCGACGTCGGGCTCCAGCACCCCCACAGCCTACCAGCCCCCGCGGCCCACGGACCCGTCCGCGGAATCCCCCGCGCCTGCGAGCCCCTCCGCCTCTGCGGTATCCTCCGCGCGACCGTGAGCGGATCCACTGTTCACTGCGAAGTGCTGCCGAACGGCCTCACGGTGCTGCTCCGTGAGACTCGCCTGGCCCCTGTCTGCGAATTCCAGATCTGGGCCTGCGTGGGTTCCGCGGACGAGCAACCCGCCGAGCGCGGCCTCGCCCACTTTCACGAGCACATGCTCTTCAAGGGAACCGAGCGGCGCGGCGTGGGCGAAGTGGCCGCGGAGGTGGAAGGTGCGGGCGGACGCATCAACGCCTTCACCACTTACGACGTCACCTGCTACCACGCCACGCTTCCCGCGGACCACCTGGCCACGGGCATCGACGTGCTCTCGGACGCCGTCCTGCACTCGACCTTCGACCCCGACGAGATCCAACGCGAGATCGAGGTGGTCATCGAGGAGATCCGGCGCAGCGACGACTCGCCGTCCAGCGTGGTGGGCAACGAGGCCTTCGCGGGCGCCTTCCGCGAGCACCCCTACCGCTTCCCGATCCTGGGCTCCCGAGAAAGCGTCGCAAGTTTCGACCGGGAGCAGGTGCGGGCCTTCTACGAGGGCTGGTACACACCCGACAACCTGGTGGTGGTGGCCGCCGGCGATCTCGACATCACCGCCACCCTGGAGGCGGTACGCGAGCGCTTCGGCGCGCTGCCCCGGGGCCAGAGGCGCCGCCAGCGCCCTCGGGAACCGCGGCAGCAATCGACCCGGGCCATCGTGCTCGAGCGCCCCTTCGAGCGGGTGAAGCTGGAGATGCTGGCTCCCAATGTCGGCCTCGCGGATGCGGACGCCCCGTACCTGGATCTCGCCGCCTACCTGCTGGGAGGCTGCGACAGCAGCCGACTGGTGGAACGCGTGAAGGAGGGCGAGAGCCTCGCGGATCGCATCGACGCCTGGTCGTACACACCCGTGGATCCGGGAGTCTTCGCGATCGACGTCGATACGGACGCGGCGCGCGTCGAGGACGTGATCTCGGCCAGCGTACGCGAGTGCACACGACTCGCCGAGCAACCGGTTCGCGAAGAGGAACTCGAGAAGGCGCGGCTCAACTTCCTCGCCATGGAGCACTTCGAGCGCGAGAGCGTCTCCGGCATGGCCTCCAAGCTGGGCAGCTTCCATAGCACCGCGGGCCACCACGAGGTGGAGGCTCGTTATCTCGAAGCCGTGCGAAATGCACGGCCCGAAGACCTGATGCGGGTCGCTCGCAAGTACCTCTCGCCGGAAGCCCTGACGCTGGCGGTCCTGCTTCCCGAGGGAGCCGGGGGCGCGCTCGACGAAGCCGCCGTGCAACGCGCGGTGGCCCGCGGTGCGGAGCAGACGCGCCGCGCCTTCAGCGCTCCCCGCGCGCGGGCCACGGCCCCGATCTTCGACTACGAACTCGCCTGCGGCGCCCGCCTCCACGTGCTGCCGCGCCGCGAGGTCCCCGTGGTGGCCGCCCGTGCCGCCTTCCGGGGAGGACTGCTCGCCGAGGACGCCGAATCCTCCGGGCTCAGCGCCTTCCTCTCTTCCATGTGGATGCGGGGCACCCGCAAGCACTCCGCGGCGGGCTTCGCAGCGGCAGTGGAGGGCCGGGCAGCAGAGATCGACTCCTTCAGCGGGCGCAGCAGCCTGGGCCTGAGCCTCGAAACACCCAGCGCCTCCCTCGCGCCGGCGCTGGATCTTTTCTCCGAGGTGCTGCTGGAGCCGGCCTTCGACGCACGGGAAATCGAGCGCGAGCGCCAGGACACCCTGGCTGCCATCGAGCGGCGCGAGGACAACCTCGCCCAGTACTGCTTCCAGCTCTTCGCCCAGCAACTCTATCTCGAACACCCCTACCGGATGCCCACCCTGGGCTCCGCGGAGGTAGTCACCAAGCTGGATGCCGCCGCGGTCGCCGCCCACCACGCGCGACTCGCGGTGGCCAGCAACCTGGTGATCGCGGTAGCGGGCGACGTCGATCCCGATGAGGTGGCCCAGACGCTTTCCGCGAGCCTCGCCGACCTGAACCCGGGCCCCTACGAGGTCCCGGAACCCGCGAACGAAGCCCCGCTCGAGGAGATCCGCCGCGCCGAGATCCGCAAGGCGCGCGAGCAGGCTCACCTGGTAATCGGCTTCCGCGGGCTGCGGGTGGACGACGAGGACCGTTTCGCGCTGGAGGTGATCTCCCAACTGTTGGCGGGCCAGGGGGGGCGACTGTTCCTGGAACTGCGCGATCGACGCGGCCTCGCCTACGCGGTGAACGCCTCGGGGATGGAAGGGCTGGCCCCGGGCTGGTTCGCGACCTACATCGCGACGGCCCCGGAGCGGCTCGAGGAGGCGCGCAGCGGCCTGCTCGAGGAGCTCGCGAAGGTGATCGCCGAGCCCCCGGAGCCCGGTGAACTCGAGCGCGCGCGCCGGCACCTGATCGGGAACTTCGCGATCGACCAGCAGCGCAACGCCGCCCATGCCGGACACATCGCCCTCTCGTCCCTCTACGGCCTCGGTGCCGACGCGGCCCAACACTACCCGGAGCAGATCGGCGCGGTGAGTGGCGCGGACGTGCTCCGCGTCGCGCGACGCGTCATCGACCTCGAGCGCTACAGCGAAGCCGTGATCCGCCCGTGAGCAGCGCGGGCGGACAGGGGATCCGAATGCGGCCGAAGAGTCGACCTGCTTCGACCGAAGAAAATTGAGCGATCGACCCGGCCCGAGTCCCCCTTCGCCTGCCCGCGCTCGCTTCGCTCCCCGCTCGATCCACGTCCTGCTCCTGCTGGCGCTGAGCATCGCCTTCGAGGCACGGGTCATCGATCACGGGATCAACCTGATGGATGAAGGCTGGCCCCTGCACGCTGCGATGGAACTCGACGCGGGCAAGACGCTCTACGATGAGGTGTTCTGGGTCTTCCCCCCCGGCCACCTCCTCCCCGCCCGGATCGCCTACGCGCTGGATCCCCCGGGCCTGACCCTTGCGAGGACCTTCTACGCCGCCTTCGCGGTGGCACTCTGCCTGGGCCTCTACTTCCTGGCGCGAAAGCTGATGCCGCCGGACTTCGCCTTCCTGGCCGCCGCCATGGTCGCCATCTCGGCCCCCCAGTCCCACGTCGAGCACCACCTCTTCGGCTACCGCTACCTGGTCTGGAGCATCGTCGCCCTCCTCTTCTTCCACCAGCGTCTCCGCTTCGACAACGCGCGCTGGATGTTCCCGGCCGGCCTCGCGACAGGCGTCGCGCTGCTGTTCCGACTCACCCCAGCCTTCTCGGTGAGCGTGGGGATCGGCGTCGGAATCCTCGCGGCCTCTCGCGACTGGAGGTGCTGGCTTCGCGACGCGTGCTGGTACGGCGCCGGCTTGGTGGTGGCCGTGCTGCCCCTTCTCCTGTGGTTCCAGCACTCGGTGGGGGTCGAGAAACTCTGGCTCGAGGTGGTCGTACGACCGGTGGAGATGACTCGCGCGCAGAGCCTCCCACTCCCGGAACTCTTCATGCCCGAGTGGACGCGGCCGAGCATCGTCGTCGCCTTCGTGACGCTCGGCTTCCGGCTCTACCTCTTCGTCTTCGGGGCCTTCCTGGCCGTCCTCCTGTTTCGATGGGGGCGTGCCCTGCGCGCCGGGCGACCCTTCGAGCACGCGCTGCTGCTCTCTTTCGTGGTCTTCGGAGGGCTCTACTTCGTGCGGAGCCTGGGGCGATCCGATTGGCCACATCTCGACTCCGCGCTTCCACCCGTGGTGGTTCTGCTCGCCTATTGCGCGAGCTTCGCCACGCGCCTCCGCTGTTTCGATTCGGAAACTCGCAGTCGCGCCGCCCGTGGGGCAAGAGGCGTGTTCTGCCTCGCTGTCTTCCTCGGCTGGGCGCTGCTGAGCGCATCCGACCGGGTGACCTCCATCCCCAACGCCTTCATGGGGGAGACACGCCTCGAGATCGAGGGCGAGTCCGTCTGGCTCAAGCCGGGGCCCGCCTTCATCATCGACCGCATCGCGCGGGCAATCGCGGACCACAGCGGAGCCGACGAGACAGTCCTCGTGATGAGCCACGAACCCATGCTCCACGTACTCAGTGGGCGCCACAGTCCGGGGTATCACGACGTGCTGATGCCCGGCACCTTCCTCAGCGCCGCTGAGGAGCAGGAGTTTCTCCGGCACCTGCGGGAGGCGCCGCCAGCCGTCATCCTGTGGCCGCGGCTGCACTTCGACTCCCGGCCCAGTCGCGGCATCAACCGGACGGCGCCGGAACTCGCACGCTGGGTGAGTGAGCACTATGTCTTCGCCGAGGACCTGCCCGAGTACGTGCTGCTGAGACCCCGCCCGGCCGAAGCCAGCGGGCCACCCGACGTGGAAGATCCCCCAGTCGCTGATGGAGTGGACACGTAATCCGGATCACCCCGCAGAGCGTCGTGCTCCGAAGCGCGCGCTAGGGGCCCTTCCGGAACAGGGCGACGCGAACGATACCGAAGTTTCGACGCTCCACCCGGTAGCCGAGGCGAGCGGCGCGAGGCATGAGCCAGCCGAGCACGTCGGCTCCGTTGCCCGTCCACTCCACGACCGCAAAGCGAGGCTGAGCGGGCATGATGGGCTCGAGGATCTCGAGCGCGAGGGGCTGCCCGCGCAGCTTCCTGGGCAACGCGATGACCCGCTCTCCCATGGGGTAATAGTCGACGGGTGCGTTCAAGTAGCCGGCGCGCGCAGGGTCACGCAACCATGATTCGTTCTCGCCCTCGATGACGCCGCTGGCGAGCAGCACGGGCGCGGCGCCTTCCGTGGCAATGAAGGACCGAACCTCGAGGGCGGCGGCGCGGAAATCGTCGCGGGGTCGTTCGTGCAACACGAAGGCGGAGAGCGCAACCACCGACACTGCCACCAGGCGTGCGGGAGCCGAGGGGATCCCGCGCAAAGCCCAGGCATAGAGAAGCGCCACGCCGGGGACAGCCACGATGAGATAGCGCCGGATGAAGACCGATGCCTCCGTGAGGGTAGAGACCAGGAACAGAAACAGCAGCGGAAGGAAGACCCAGACCGCCAGCAGGCCCCCGACCGCCCGATCGATCTCCGGCGCGCTTGGCTGGGTAGCCTGCCGGGCCTCCTCATCGATCCTCCCGGACGGGGCGGTGAGAATCCCCGCAACCGCGAAGCCGACCAGCAATCCCACCACGGGAGTGGGCCAGACGAAGATCGTGAAGAGCGCGTAGAGGCCGGGAGTGGGCGCAAAGGAGTAGGAGGAGGCCTGCTCCGCCAGGGCCAGCGCGAC
>JABSQX010000152.1 GCA_013215615.1 Myxococcales bacterium
AAGGTGGTGCGCACCGCGCTCCAGAACGCGGCCAGCGTGGCGAGCCTGCTGCTCACCACCGAGGCCATGGTGGCCGACAAGCCCGAGGAGAACGCGGGCGGCGGTGGCATGCCGGGTGGAATGCCGCCCGGCGGAATGCCCGGCATGATGTAGCCACTGGAAGTTTCGAGAACGTACGAGAGCCCCGGAACCGTTGGTTCCGGGGCTCTTTCGTCAACTCCGATCCAGCGTTCAGCCGACTCGCGCGCGCGCGTTGGTGATGTCGGCATCCATCAGCGTCTTGCGCTTGTTCTCCGTCGCAGATTGCAGGGCCGCCGTGGCCAGTCGGCTGATGTACTCCTCGGCCGCGACCACAGCGAGGTCGAGCGCCGGTCCAGAGACCCGGAGGCCTCCGTCGCCGCTCTCCGTCAGGATCCTTTTTACCACCGCCTTGGGCAGTGCCATGCTCTCCTCCCCTCTGAGCGTGGGTTTCACTCACACCCGATATGCCCCGCGGGGGACGGGACTCGCCAAACGTGCAGGAGGAAGCTTAGCAGCGCTGGGAAGCCTCCCGCGAGCCGCCCAGGAAGGCGACCAGTGCCGCGGCCAGCTGAGGACCGTCGTGGTCCACGGGCACCACGTGCGCCGAGTTCTCCAGCATCAGCCGCTCACAGCGCGTGGAGGAGACCGCCCGGCAGATGCGAGACGCGTGTCGTGGGTCCGCGGTGGCGTCATGACGGCCGTGGGCGACCAGCAGGGGGGTGGCGATCCGGGGCAGCAGGGCCCGGACATGGCGCTGGGCGCGCAGCACCTCGTGGATTCCCGCCAAGGGCATCCGCGGAGCACTGGGGTGTCGCGCCCGGGCCAGCGGGTCGCGGATGTCGGAGCCCCCGCGCTTCGGGACCGACGGCAGCACGTAGCGCAGCAAGGGCACGAGCTGCGGGATCGGAAAGCGCAACCGTAGGGGAGTGCCGATCACCGCCGCCATCGCCACCGGCTGCTCGGCGCAGAGTGACAACGTGAGCAATCCGCCCATGGAAAGCCCCACCACGCACACTCGCTCGTGACGTCCAGCGAGTTCACGGAACTCGGCGTGGGCGGCGGCCAGCCAGTCCCTGTAGGACGCGCCTGCCAGCTCTGCGAGCGAGCTGCCGTGCCCTGGCAGCATGGGACCGCGGGCCCGGTAGCCGGCGGCCGCCAGCGCCTCTCCCAACGGCCGGACCTCGTAGGGCGTGCCCGTGAAGCCGTGCAGGCACAGGACCGCGCAGTCGCCCTCCCCGAGATCGAAGGCGGCCGCCTGCTCGCCGGAGACCGGGACCACGGGTCCGGGACCGCTCATTCCCGGGCAGCCGCCTCCGCGGCGCGCACCACCTCGCGCAGCGACACGCCGTGCCTGCGCGCGGCCCGCTTACAGGCGTCGTACTCCGGCGAGGCGATCACGCGACCCTCGGGGTCGATCGCGAACTTCACCGCGATGCGTCCGAAGGGCGTCTGGATCCGGCGCACCTCGCGGGGCAGCAGCACGCGATCGCTCTCCGTCACGCGCACACCGAGGGCCGTGGACTCCGCGAGCAGCAGGCCAGCGAGCTGCATGCGCTGGGCGGGACGCGCGATCACCCTCACCAGGAAGCCAGGGCGATTCTTCTTCATCTGCAGGTGCTGGAGAGAGACGTCGAGCGCTCCCGCTTCGAAGAGGCGCTCCATCAGGTAGTCGAAGTGCTCGGGAACCAGGTCGTCGAGGTGCGTCTCCAGCGTCAGCACGCGGTCGGCGCTGACGTGGCTCGCCCGCCCCAATACGGCGCGCAGCACGTTGGGCATGGGGCCCGGACGCTCGTCACCCGCGCCGTAACCCACCGCCTGCGGGGTCATAGCGGGGAGCGGACCATAGTCGTCGACTAGACAGCGCAAAATGGCGGCTCCCGTGGGCGTCACCGTCTCCCATTCGACGTGAGCGGGGACCGTGGGGATCCCGCGCAGCAGTTCGAGGGTCGCCGGGGCCGGCAGCGGCAGCGTGCCGTGGTCGCTCTCCACGCGACCGCCGCCCAGCGCCACGGGGCTGGCGGAGACCCGGCCAATACCGAGCCGGGACAGGCCGATGGCTGCCCCTGTGACGTCGACGATGGCGTCCACGGCCCCCACCTCGTGGAAGTGGACCTTCTCCACCGGCACCCCGTGAACGCGGGCTTCGGCCTCGGCCAGGGCTTCGTAGATGGCGAGGGCGCGCGCGCGCACGTCGGCCTCGAGGCGCGCACCGCGCAGCACGCGCACGATCTCGCGGTGCTTGCGGGAGCCGCCGGCTGCGCGGGTGTCGACCCCGCGCACCTCCACGTAACGCGCCGCCAGCGTGGCGCGGCGAACCCCGCGCACCACCAGGCGATGTGGGAGATCCAGGCCCTGGAGATCCGCTGCCAGTGCCCGACGCGACAAGCCCAGGTCGAGCAGCGCTCCCAGGAACATGTTGCCCGCAATGCCCGAGAAGCAATCCAGGTGGAGGAGCAGCCCCCCTTGCGGGTGCTTCGCCCGGCCCCGCCGGCGCGCGCTAGAGGCGGTTGATGAGCGTTGCGACATGGGCGGCCCCGAAGCCGTTGTCGATGTTCACCACCACCACGTTCGACGCGCAGCTGGTGAGCATGCCCAGCAGCGCCGCTACGCCACCGAAGGCGGCCCCGTAGCCGACACTGGTGGGCACACCGATCACGGGACCCTCCACCAGTCCACCCACCACGGAGGGCAGCGCTCCCTCCATGCCCGCCACCACGATGCGCACACGCGCCTCCCGGATCTGATCGTTGGAGGCCAACAGGCGGTGCAGGCCCGCGACCCCGACATCCACCAGGCTCTCCACCTTGTTCCCGAAGCAGTACGCGACCCGCACCGCCTCGGCGACCACCGGGGCGTCCGCGGTGCCCGCGGAGACCACCACGATCTTCCCCTTGCCCCGGATTTCCGGCTGTTCGGGCCCGAACCAGAGCGTCCGAGAGACCGGCTCGTAGTGCCCGCCCGCCAGCGCCTCCTGCACGCGCGCTGCCGGCTCGGCCTCGCAACGGGTGACGAGCACGTCCTGGCCCGCATCTCCGAGCACCCGCACGATGTCGACCATCTGCTCGGCGGTCTTGCCGGGGGCGAAGACCACCTCGGGCAGGCCGCCGCGCAGCGCGCGGTGCGTGTCGACCCGCGCGTCGGCTACGTCGACGAAGGGCAGCTGGGCGAACTCCTCGAGCGCCTGCTCGGGCGGTGTCCCACCGTCCTGCACCGAGCGCAGCAGCGCGAGCAGCCGGTCCCGTGTCAAAGCCGTGTCTCCACGCCCCCCACGGTATCCCCAGCGACCCGGGGAGGCTAGTAGACGCCGATCAGCTCCACGTCGAAGTGGAGCGTGCTGTCCGGGGGAATCTTCTTGCCTGCGCCGCNGGGCCCGTAGGCGATCTCGGGGGGACAGATCAAGCTCGCCTTGCCACCCTCCTTCATGAGCTGCAAGGCCTCGGTCCAGCAGCGGATCACCTGGCCCAGCTTGAAGTTGGTCGGCTCGCCCCGCTCCACGCTGCTGTCGAATACGGTGCCATCGGGGAAGGTGCCGTGGTAATGGACGCGGACCACGTCCCTGCGACCGGGACTGGCGCCGGTGCCCTCCAAGAGATGCGTGAACACCAGTCCGGATTCGGTGGTGATGGCTTCCGGCGCCGGGGCGCCGCCGTCACCACCACCCTCCGAACAGGCCACCAGCAACAGAGTCGCGAAAACGGAAAGGGCAAGTCTCATGGTTCCTCCAGGAATCCTAGTCTCGAGAAGCAGCGCCGGGCTCTCTCCCGGTCGCCAGCGCGGAAGGCTCGTGGAGAGCTAGCACCACCAGTACTCGAAGCCCACCCTCCTCATCGAAGAGTTCGCTCTCCACGCACAGCGTTTCCGCGAACTCCTCCCCCGATGCCAGGCGCTCGTGGAAGAGCGAAGCCGCGCCCGTGGTCGCGAGGTCCGGAAGCCCGGGCAGCAGCAGCTCCCCCAGTCGGTCCGCGATGGCCGAGAGTGCGCGGGAACTCAACATGTTGCCAAATTCCGACAGTGCCGACGCCGCGAATTCCCGGGGCGGCGCCTCGCTGCCACACAGGGCCTTCAGCACACAGCTCTGGCCGGGCGCAGAGAGGAAGACCGCCGCAACGCCCGGATGGGCCCCACCCACGTCGCAAAAAACCCCCGTCGACCACTCTTCCCGCTCCCGGAAGTCCGCCGGTCGATGCCATTCGGGCGCGCAGCGGAGCACCCGGCGCCCGATCAGGTCTGCCAGCACGTCGGCGGCCTGGATGGCCCCCAGCTGGGCGAGTTCGCTGAGATCCTCGATGCCCTCGGGCTTTTGGTCGCGCTGCTTCATGCCAGTTGCCCCGGGTCGATGAGGAAGACCGGCCGGCCGTCGCCCAACAGGGTGAGGCCTGCCAGCGCCCGCCGCTCGGCCAGCAGATCGGGTACCGGCTTCACGTAGATCTGCTGCTGGCCCTCGATTCCATCCGCCGCCAATCCCATGCGCTCGCCGCGCACGTCACCTACCACCACGCTCATCACCTCCCGCTTTGCAGCTGAGGGCAGACCCAGGGAGTCCGCGAGATCCAGTATGGGGAGCAACTCCTCGCCGATCAGCGCGAAGGCATCCGAGCCGCTGGTCTCGATCCGATCCGCAGAAATCTCCACCACGCGCTCGACGCGGGTGATGGGCAACGCCACCACCTCCTGCCCGAGCGCCAGCAGCAGCACGCGCTGGATCGCCGCCGTCACCGGAACCTCCAGCTGCACGCGGGTGCCCGCGCCGGCCTCGCTGCTCACCTCCACCGAGCCGCCCAGGGACTCCACGGTCACGCGAACGGCATCCATTCCCACGCCACGACCGGAAATATCGGAAACCTGCTCCGAGGTCGACAGGCCCGGATGGAAGATCAACGCCATCAGGTGCTCGGGAGAGAGGTCCGCGGCGAGGTCCCGATGAACCACGCGCGCTTCCACCGCTCGTGCCCGGAGTTTCTCGAGATCGATACCCGCTCCGTCGTCGCTCACGCGGATTCGAATCGCGTCGCGCTCGCGGTGTGCATCGATGCGAATCCGACCCGCCTCGGATTTGCGGGAACGGGCGCGAAGCTCCGGCGCCTCGATGCCGTGGTCCACAGCGTTGCGCAGCAGGTGGACGAGGGGGTCGCCCAAGCGGTCGAGAATTGAGCGGTCGAGTTCGAGTTCCGCGCCCGACACCTCCACCTCGATGCGTTTGCCGAGACGCTCGGCCATCGCCCGGGCCGTGCGGGGCAGCGGTTCCAGGATGCGCGACAGGGGCGTGGTGCGCAGTTCCTGGGCCCGGCGCTGAAGTTCTCCCACGACCTGCTCCATGCGGTCGAGGTCCTCGCTGAAGCCCGCGGAGCCCGCGGACGAGCCCACGGCCGTGCGCACCTGGTTGGTGTTGAGGATGATTTCGCCCACGCTGGCGAGGAAACGGTCCAGCGTCGAGGTGTGCACCCGAACGGTGGCGGGCGGACGCGGAGCCTCCAGCGGCTCGCCTTGCTCCCGCAGCACAGTCGCGTGTGCAGGCGCCGCGGCAGGCGTGGATGGCTCCAGCGACGCGAGCTCGCCGATCAGCTCGGGAGCATTCTGCGGTGCCTCATCGGCCTGACAGGCCTCCAGCATATGCTCCAGGGCCGCCAGGGCGCGGAACAGCAGTGCGACCCCCTCGCCACCGGCGACACGGCCGGCCTCCCGAAAGACCTGCATGCGGTCCTCCATGGCGTGGGCCAGTTCCGCGAGTCCGTCGTGGCCCAGGGACGCCGCCATCCCCTTGATGGAATGGGCGGCCCGAAACACCCGATCGATGGCATCCGCGCTGCCGGGGTCCTTCTCGAGTTCGAGCAGGGCCGCGCTCATCTCCGCGCAGTGCTCACTCGCCTCCTCGAGAAAGATCGTCTGATAGCGGGCCAGGTCCAAGCGCTCACTCCCGCTTCTCGAGAACGCTCGCGATGGTTTCGAGCACGGCCTCTGGCTTGAAGGGCTTCACGATGAAGCCTCTGGCTCCCGCGTTCAGTGCGTCCTCCACCAGGCGATCCTGCCCCAGGGCACTGCACATCACGACGAGCGCCCCGGCATCAAGCTCGCGGATCTGCGCCACGGCATCGATCCCCGAGAGACGGGGCATCACGATGTCCATGGTCACGATATCCGGTTGCAGTCTCCGGAACTCGGCGATCGCCTCGTCCCCGTCCGAAGCCTCGCCCACCACCTCGTGACCCTCGCTCTCGACGATCTCACGAATCATCTGCCTCATGAACGAGGCGTCATCCACCACCAGAATGCGTGCCATCTACCCCTCTCCTCCAACACCCGCAGCCACTGGGGCGTTCTCGATTACCTGCCGGGCCCGCTCCACCAGGAGCTCGGGATCCAGGATCGTCGCCATGCGACCGTCCACACTGCGCCTTTCGATGATGAGGCTCGAGCCGCGCTCCAAAGCGGGTGGGCCCTCGATGAAACCCAGCACGCGGTCGACCTCCAGTCCGAAGCAGGCCTCCCCGCTGCGAGGATGCGCGACCACCAGGACGTGTTCCGCGCCGTGCGTGGTCGCTTCCCCCAGCTCCAACAGACGCTCGCGGCTCAAGACGGGGAGCGCCTCGCCCCGGTAGTTGCAGACCCAGACCAGCTCCGGCGACAGGGTCGGAACGCAGGCGCGGCGTCCCGCGTCCGCGACCTCCAGCACACCGGCGATGGGCAGTGCGAAGAGCGCGTCGTGGATCTCGAAGGACAACAGACGGTCCCCGGCGTCACTCATCTGGTCGACTCCTGGGGCGGCGGATGCTCCGGCCGCTCCGGGATGGCGCGCACCTCCTCGGCGCGCTTCGCGAGCTGATGCGCGGACTCGAGGATCCGTTCGGCACTCGCCGCCTGCTCCCGCGAGCTGGCCAGCACCGTCTCGATATCCTCCGCGTTGCGCACCGCGACGCGTCCGATCTCGTCCATGGATCCCACCATGCGCTGCACGTCACGGGTCTGCGTGTCCCCGCCTTCGAAGATCTCCTCCGTGCGGCGCGCCGCCTCGCCCACCGCCGAATGAATCTGCTCGAGCGATGCGGCGATGGTGTCCACATCCTCGCGGCCCTGGCCCACGACCACGCTGGACTCGCGCATCTTCTCGGCCACGTCGTTGGTGTCCGACTCGATCTCGTGGATGAGCTTGGCGATCTCGTCGGCGCTGCGCCCCGCGCTCTCCGCCAGCTTGCGGATCTCATCCGCGACCACCGAGAAGCCGCGGCCCGCCTCTCCCGCCCGCGCCGCCTCGATGGAAGCGTTGAGGGACAGCAAGTTGGTGCGGTGCGCCACACTGGTGATGATCTCGGTGATCTGATTGACGTGCCGGGTCTTGGTCTCGAGTTCGAAGACCCGCTCCACGGACTGCTCGACCTTCTCGAAACCGGTGCGCATCTTCTCGATCGCCAGGCGCGAGACGTCAACCCCGGAGCCCGTCCGCTGGTTGGCTTCCGCCGCGAAGCCGAAGGCCTCGCGGGCGCGCGCGGCGTTCAGCTCGATGCTCGAGGCGATGTCGTGCACCAGCAGACTGGCATCGCCCAGGCGCTGCTGTTGGTCCGAGACGCGCTCGGCGAGCGCTTCGAGGGCCGCTCCGATGGCCGCGCTGTTCTCCCCCGCGTGTTCGGCCACCCCGGCGAGTTCCCGGGCCTCTCCGGAGAATTCGGCACCGCTCTCCTGCAGCGCTTCCAGCAGGCTCCCCAGGCGCGCCGCCATGCGCCGGACGTCGTAGCCGAGATCGCTGGCCTCGTCGCGCAACAGCGGCCCCACCGCCGGCTCGCGGAGCGCCGCGAAATCCCCCTGGGTGGCTCGCAGCGTGGCTGTCCTGAGCGCGTCGATCCGCGCTGCCGGTCCCCGCGACAGCAGGGCCCCCAGCAGCGAACCAGCCAACAGCGCCATGAAGAGATGAGGGCCGGGGATCCCGGAAGAACCGGGGCTCCCCAGAGCGAGAAAGACACCCAACGCCACGGCGGAGACCGCCATCGAAGCCAGCACGGACTTGTAGACCAACGATGCCCTCACCCGGATTGCATCGGCCGAAAGTGGCCCGGTCTTGACGTCGAAGCGGGTCCGGGGCCGCGAGCAGGCGGCTAGAAGTGGCGCCAGCCTCCCGCACGCCGTCCGCTGGATCCCCTCCGGACACGCCCCAGTTCCGTGACGGGGACCGCCAGGCGACGGGACAGGGTCGAGGCGCTCGGCGCATTGCCCCGCACGCTGAAGAGGAGTTCGTAGTCCTCGCCGCCTCGCAACAACAATTCGGTGGCAGAGACGCCCAGTCGAGCGCAGGCACGCTCGAAACCCGGCGCCCTGGGCAGTCGCGCGGGCTCGAGGGGCAATTCCAGCTCCGGTCCCAGCAGGTGGCCGAGATCGGCCTCGAGGCCATCCGAGACGTCGATACAGCCCACCACGCCGGCCGTTCGGGCCAGCCGGCGCCCTGCCGCCAGCCGCGACGCGGGCAGGTGGCGGATGCGCCCGCCCGAGCGCTCGGCGCGCAGGCGGTCGAGCGCTGAGGCCCCCAACACCCCGGTCAGCAGAATGCGATCTCCCGCGCGCGCCTTGCGCCGCAGCGCCCTTCCGCCGGGTACGCTGCCCAGCACCGTGAGGGTGAGCGAGGTACGGACGGCACGACTCACGTTGCCCCCCACCAGCGCACAGTGCTGGGGCTGCGACTCGGCGAGGAGCCCCGCCAGCAAAGCGTCGAAGCGGGACAGGGGGAGCGAGGGTGGCGCCGCCAACGCCCAGGTGAAGGCCAGCGGGCGGGCGCCCATGGCTGCGAGGTCCGACAGGGCCGCGAGCATGGCGCGCCGGCCCACCGTTCGCGGGTGGGCGTTGCGCCAGCGGAAGTGCACGCCCTCCGTGCTGGCGTCTGTGGAGACCACGGTGTCCTGACCCCTCCGCACGCGCAGTAGCGCAGCGTCATCCCCGATCCCCAAGCGCACCGAGGGGCCACCGGAAGACGCGGCCCGCCGCGTCCGGGCGATCAGCCCGAACTCTCCAAGCTCTGCGATGCTGCGCACGCTCGCAGTGTAGGACGCTCGGCCGGGGCTGCCTGGAAAATCAGCTCGACTTCGCGGATGCGGCGGCAGCCGGGGGGCTGCTGCGTCGACGCGCAGCCCGCGCGGAGCGGCGACGCGCCACCAGCGGCTTGTCGAAGACCGCCTCGAGCACCTCTTCCATGTGGTCCACGGGAATGAATTCGATGCGTCGCTTCAGCTCTCGCGGGATCTCCTCGAGATCCTGCACGTTGCGGCGCGGAATCACCACGCGAGAGATGCCCGCGCGAAGCGCGGCGAGCGCTTTCTCACGCACGCCGCCCACGGGTAGCACGCGTCCACGCAGCGTCAGCTCACCTGTCATGGCCACATCGGCGCGCATCTGTCGGCCCGTAGCCAGCGAGGTCAGCACTGCGGCGATGGCGATTCCCGCCGAGGGGCCGTCCTTGGGAATGGCGCCCGCAGGCACATGGAGGTGGATCTCGTGGTGCCGCAACACGCTTTCATCGAAGCCCAGGGCCTCGGCGTGGCTGCGTGTCCAGGTGAGTGCGGCCGCCGCGGACTCCTTCATGACGTCACCGAGTTGTCCGGTGAGCTGTAGTCCCCGGCCGCGGGTGAGGCTGGCCTCCAGCTGAAGGACCTCGCCCCCCGCCTCCGTCCAGGCCAGACCGTGGGCCACACCCACCGCGCCGCGCGTATCCACCTGCTCGGGGTGATGCGGGGGGGCACCCAGCAGTCGCAGAAGCTTGCGCCGATCCACGGCGAGACGTTCGACCTCCCCTTCGGCCACGCGCCGCGCCGCCTTGCGGCAGACGGTGGCGATCTGGCGGTCGAGATCCCGGACGCCGGCTTCGTGCGTGTAACCACGCACGAGCTCCCGGATCGCGGGCCCCGACCAGGAGAGTTGGCTCTCTGCCAGCCCGTGTTCCTCGACCTGGGCGGGAATCAGGTGGAGGCGCGCGATCTTCTCCTTCTCCTCCGGCGTGTAACCGGACAGCCGGATTACTTCCATTCGATCGCGCAGTGGGGCCGGGATGTTCTCGAGAAGATTGGCGGTGGCGATGAAGAGAACCTTCGAGAGGTCGAAGGGAACGTTCAGGTAATGGTCGCTGAAGCGGTCGTTCTGCTCGGGATCGAGTACCTCGAGGAGCGAAGAGGTGGGATCGCCGCGGTAGTCCGCACCGAGCTTGTCCACCTCGTCGAGCAGAAAGACCGGATTGCGCGTGCCCGCGTCCCGCAAGCCCTGGAGAATGCGCCCGGGCAATGCGCCCACGTAGGTACGGCGGTGGCCACGAATCTCCGCCTCGTCGCGTACGCCACCCAGGGAAATGCGAACGAACTCCCGGCCCATGGCACGGGCGATGCTCTTGGCAAGCGAAGTCTTCCCTACCCCGGGAGGCCCGGAGAAACACAACACCGGACCGCGGGAATCCCCGCGCAACTTTCGCACGCCCAGGAAGTCCAGGATGCGCTCCTTGATGTCGTTCAAGTGCGCGTGATCCTCGTCGAGGATCGCGCGAGCCTCGGCGAGATCCAGGCGGTCCGTGGAGGTGTGGGACCACGGCAGGTCGATCATCCAGTCCAGGTAGCTCCGCGCCACCTGGGCCTCGGGGGATTCCGGGTGCATGCGCTCGAGCCGGGAGACCTGTTTCAACGCCTCGGCGAGGCTCTCCTCGGGCAGGCCCGCCCCTGCGAAACGAGTCCGATAGGCCTCGACCTCGTCGGGCGACTCCTCGACGTCGCCCAGCTCCGCCTGGATGGCGCGAAGCTGCTCGCGCAGGAAGTGTTCGCGCTGGGAGCGCGACATCTCATCCTGGGCCTGGGACTGGATCTCGGCCTGGACGCTGGTGACGTCGAGCTCACGCCTCAGGAAGGCGTCCACCTTGCGCAGGCGCGCCAGGGAATCCTGGATCTCGAGCACCTCCTGGGCGTCCGAGAGGCGCAGCTTCAGGTGCGCCGCGACCATGTCGGCGAATTGACCGGGCTCGTTCACGCTGGCGGTGACGGAGACGATTTCCGGGGGCAGGTTTTTCAGCGGGAGTAGCTCCTCGACGCGGCCCCGCACAGTGCGGATCAACGCTTCGCTCTCCACCGACCACTCGGGCTCTACGTGCTCGAAGAGTGAGACGCGTACCCAGGTGCTGAGGTTCTGCTCCAGGAAGGCTTCCACGCGAACCCGGGCCACCCCCTGTACGAGGGCCTTCACGCGCCCGTCCGGCATGTGCAAGGTGCGCAGCACGGTGACCACCGTGCCTACGCGGTAGAGGTCCGCGGGACCGGGGTCCTCGATCTCGTTCTCGCGCTGCGTGACCAGGCACAGCAGCCGATTACCCGCCATCGCGTCGTCGAGTGCCGCGATCGAGCGGGCGCGCGCCACGAAGAGCGGGACCACCATGTAGGGAAAGACCGCCACTTCGCGCAGGGGCACGAGGGGCAGTTCCTCGGGAATCGACACCGGTACGGAAACTTCTTGCATCCTCCTGCACTTCGTCGCAACGTGCGCATCGCTTGAGGAGGTAGAAAGAAAGCTTCCGAGGGGTG
>JABSQX010000153.1 GCA_013215615.1 Myxococcales bacterium
CGCCGGTCTCCGGGTCCAGGGCAAAGACCCGCTGGAAGGGCGTGCAGTAGTAGAGGGTGTCGTGGATGACGATGGGCGTCACCGCGAAGGCGGTGAGACTCGTGTCGCCCGTGAAGTAGTCACCGCTGCGGTGCTCCCAGGCCACCTCCAAGCGATCGACGTTCTCGGGCCCGATCTGCGTGAGCGGCGAAAAGTGGGTGGCGCCGCGGTCGCCGCCCCAGAAGGGCCAATCCGCGGTGGGACCCGAATAGTCGACGGGGTCCGGCGCGCCGCAGCCGAGCAATACCCCCGCAACCAGCGCCGAGATCGCGAGCCGGGAGCGACGCCGCTGCGCGGCCTCGCGGATCCGTCGCTCCTGCAGCATCACGCCCCCTTCCCCGGTCTCCGGGTCCGCGGGACACTAGCGAAGCCCCGCGTCAGCCGACCTCCGAGAGCGGCGCGATGATCTCCTCCCCGCAGCGCTCGACGAAATCCACGAGTTCCTGCACGTCCCAGCGCCCGTCCGGCCTCTCCGTCGGCATCAGGTTCAAGCGATCGATGCCCAGTTCGCGGTGCCACTGGGCGGTCTCGAGGTTCGCGGGCCGGTAGCGGTTGAAGGTGGTGAGTTCGAAGGGAGCGCCGCCCGCTTCCTCGCGCAGCGATCGCAGGCGCGCCACGAGCTTGGGGAGTTCTTCGGGCTGCGGGGCGCCGCTGCCGATCCAGCCGTCCGCGATGCGCGCCGCGCGGCGCAGGGCAATGTCGCTCTCGCCCCCGAAGAGGACGGGCGGCCCGCCCTCCTGCCGGGGTTTGGGCTCGAAGCGCAGCGGCGGAATGTCGTAGAACTCTCCGCTGAACTCCACCACTTCGTCGCACCACAGGGCGCGCAGAATGCGCAAGATCTCCTCGCTGCGACGGCCGCGGTTTCGAAAGTTCTCGCCCACCGCCAGGTACTCGGCCTCGAGCCAACCCACACCGGCCCCCAGGATCACGCGCCCCCCGGAGAGGCGGTCGAGGGTCGTCACGGCCCGGGCCGTCAGCATCGGGTGTCGAAGCGGCAGGATGTAGACCGAGGTGCCGAGCAGGATCCGCTCGGTACCCGCGGAGATATCCGCCAACGTCACCCAGGGGTCGTAGAGGGGGGTACCGGGATGCACCGGTGCGCGTCCGTCCTTCGCGTAGGGATAAGTGTTGGGGATCTCCACCGGCAGAGCGAGGTGCTCCCCGACCCATACCGATTCGAAACCCACCTGTTCCGCGCGCCGGGCCACGTCCCGGTAGTGACGCGGCGCGATTCCGAAGAGCGAGAGCCCGATCTCCATGTCATTCTCCCACGGCCGCTCGATGCGGCCTCGCGGCCCTGCGGGCCCGCCGAGAAAGAGAGCAGAAGCGCGGGGCGGAGGCAAGCGGCCCCGAATCCGCTTCCAGCAGGGAGAATGGCAGGCGTGGAAACTTCCCTCTTCGACATCGAGGTGCGCACACTCGCGGGCGAGGATCAATGCATGGGCACCTACCGGGGCCGCGTACTGCTGATCGTGAATACCGCGAGCCGCTGCGGCTTCACCCCCCAGTACGCGGGCCTGGAAGCGCTCCACCAGCGCTTCGAGGACGAAGGGCTTTCCGTGCTGGGCTTTCCCTGCAACCAGTTCGCGAGCCAGGAACCCGGAGACCGCGAGGCGATCCGGGACTTCTGCGACAGCCGCTACGGGGTCAGCTTCCCGATGTTCGAAAAGGTCGAGGTGAACGGTCCCGGCACCCATCCCCTCTACCGGCACCTGAAGGCCGCGGCCCCGGGGCTGCTGGGAACGCGCGGCGTCAAGTGGAACTTCACGAAGTTCCTGGTGGCGCGCGACGGCAAGGTACTGCTGCGCGCCGGCCCCAGGGAAACGCCCGAGAGCCTCGAGGGCCCGCTCCGCGAGGCGCTCGACCGCGACTAACTGGAGGCGCCCGGCTCCGATGCGTCGGAGACCCCAGCGAGGTGCCGAAGATCCGCGAGGATCTCGTCGGCCCGATCGCCGCTGCCCAGGTAGCGCCGCCGGATCCGGCCCTGGGGATCGATCAGGAAGCTGGCCACGGTGTGCTCGATTTCGCCGCCCTCGCCGGGCGCGCTGCCGACCCCGTATGCGCGCAACACCGCGTCCACCGCCTCAGGCGTGCCGGTGAGGAAGGACCAGTTGGAGAGGTCGACACCACGCGCCTCCGCGTAGGCGCGCAACACCTCGGGCCGGTCGCGCAGCGGATCCACGCTGACGGAGAGCAGCTGCGTGCGCTCCCAGAGTTCCGGGCCAAGCTGCTCCTGCACCCGCTGCTTGGTGGCAGTCAGGATCGGGCAAGGGCCCGGGCAGTGCGTGAAGATGAAGTCCAAGAGCACCAGCTTGCCGCGCAGCGCCGACAACGAGACCTCGCGCCCGTCCTGGTCGCGCAACGTGAAGTCCTGGGCGGGATCCAGCACGCCGGCGAGTTCGGTGCCGCCCCCGGATCGGCCCGCCAGCCCCGAGAGCGGCTCGAAGCCGACGATCTCGTAGACGTTGCCGCGCCGTCGCAGACGGAAGCGCACGCGCTCGCCCAGGGGCAACTCCGCGAGCACCGCGCCCTCGACGTGGAAGTTCATCGTCATGGCGGGCATCAGGCCCTCGATGGCATCGTGGCGCAGCAACACCTGAAAATCGTCGGGAAAGCGTTCGAGGACCACACCCTCCCCCGACCAGGATTCCCCCCCACAGGCAACGAGCAGCGAGAGCGCCAACGCGAGCCACGCGCAGCGCGCGGCAGACTTGCACCCGGGCAGTGCAGCAGCGCCGCGCAGCGGGCGTTTCATCGAAACTCCTCGTGGAGCGCGGTCTCGAGACCGGCAACGTCCAGCCGGTAGACGCGCGAGAGCGCCCGGTCGAGGCGCTTGCTGCGAATCAACTCGGCGTAGAAGAGAGGGAGCTTGCGCTCCCCGTAGCGGCGCGCCAACAGCTCGATGTACGCGTAGGACTGCAGGTACGCGATCCCTGCTGCACGCGGCCCCAGTCGGCCGAAGGCGGGCACCGAGAGGTCCTTAACGGAAAGCAGACGCCCCGCTGCTGCGAAATCCACCAGCGCCGAGCGCTCCTGCGGAGACAGGCCACGCTTGCCCACGGCGCGCGCTTCGAACCACTCGGCCCCACCCTCGTTCACCCAGCCCGGGACGATCAGGTTGGGAGCCGCGGCGTCGAGCGCGGCGTGCAGTAGCTCGTGGTGGAGCACGCGGGAGAGTCGCGGCGTGAGACGGGTGGTGCCCCGGATGCGGATCTGCCCGTTGTAGAAGCCCGCCGCCTGGAAGCGGAAGAGTCCGCGGAAGTGGGCGTCGAAGATCTCCCGGTCGTAGATGACCACCGAGATGCGCCGCTCGGGACGCAGCGACAGCAGCTTGCCCAGGGAGTCGTAGGCTTCTTCCAGCTCGTCGAGCACTTCCTGCTCGAAGCGGCGCGAGCCGTGGAAGCCGCCGCTGCGATCGATGTCCACGTCCTGGAAGAGCTCGAAGTGCGATGAGGTCCGCCGCTCGAACTTGCCATCCGCCCCGCGATCCATGGAATGCGCCGAAGCGGCGAACGCCGCGACCCACAGGCCGGCGACGAGCGCGCGGATGGCGGCCCTGGCGTGTCGGCAGGTTGGGCGTTGCCCGTGGCAGGAGCATGAACGCAGGGGGGGACGCACGGCTTCACCAGACCTCCCGGGTCCGATGAGTCTAGCTCGCGCCCCCGCGCGCGCCGACGCTGTGAAACGCCAGCGCGGCGAAGATGTCCACCCGAGGGGCTACATGGCTCCCATCGTGAAATAGCTGAGCGCCACCTGGGCGCCGAGCTTCACCAAATCCATGAAGGCTTGCTGGGCCTGCTCGTCGGCACCGAAGCCGGGGCAAACCTGGGACCGCCGGTCTGAGAGTTGGTCCAGGTGGGATCCGAAGCGCTCCTGCCAGATTTCGTTGTCGAGATCTGCCGCGCGCTGGGACCGCGCCTCGAAGAAGGTGATCTGCTGGCTGAGATGGCGGCATTCCGCTTCGCTACCCGCGCTCGCCGCCAGCGGCGAGAGCAGGATGACTGTGAAGAACAGCGCGGCAGCGTGGCGCATGGAGGGCCTCCCAGGTGTCTCCTCCCCTATCGGTCCCCCCGAAGCCCCGGTGTAGGAGCGCTTGCAGCCCCCGCGCAGCAAGAGAAAGGCGCGCAGGGGCGGGCGCTTCTAGAGCTGGTCTGCGAGTCGGCGGGCGCTCCGGCGGGCCAACGCCATCAGGGTCCACATGGGATTCACCGAGGGACAACGGGGAAATACCCCGGTATCTGCGATCCAGAGATTGTCGAGATCGTGACACCGCCCCCACTCGTCGACCACGCCCTGCTGGGGATCGCCGTGCATGCGGGTGCTGCAGAAGGCGTGGTTGCCCCCCAGTACCAGGTCCGAGCCACGAACCTCCGCACCGAGCAGGGCCTCCGCCTCCTCGAGCGTGTGCATCTCGTCCGCAACTCCGTGGACACCCGGCACCACCGTGTGTGCCCCGGCAGCGAAGAAGATCTCGCACAGGGTGTAGAGAGCCCGAGTGAGAATCGGGACGTCCTCGGGGTGCAACTTCCAGCCGAGCCTGGGGTCCAGGCCGCGGCGGCGCGGGTCCACCGAGCCCACGGATCGGTCACAACTTCCAATCGCATCCCAGACCGCCGCGAAGGGGATGGTTGCCAGGCGCTGCTTGAGCGCCAGCCCGGAGTCCGGCATGCGCACGGCGAGCACCGCGGGCGGTGCCCACAGGCTCTCCAGCTTGAAGCCACGCTCCAGAAAGTGCAGCGACTGGTAGCCCTGGGTGGCGCCGAACTGGGGATCCACGCGATCCGGAAACACACCCATCACCGCGACGCCGGGATGGAAGCGCAGGTTGCGCCCCACCTGGCCCGAGCGATTGGCGAGGTTCCCGCTCTTGCGCAGCAGCACCGGGGTCGCCATGCAGCCCGCCGCCAACACCACCTGGCGCGCGCGCACTCGGAAGCGATGCGAGGGCCGGCCGCTGAAGGGCGCCACCACGCGCCCCACCAGGCCCGTGACACGGCGCTCCCGCGTCTCGATTCCCTCCACCCGGGCCGAGGTCAACACGCTGGCCCCGGCCTGCAGGGCCTCCGGGACGTAGGTGATGTCCATGGACTGCTTGGCGCGGGAGCGGCAGCCCGTGAAGCACTCGCCGCTGCCCCGGCAGCCCCGCACGTTGCGGGCGACGGGCTCGCTCGAATAGCCCAACGCGTCGCAGCCGTCCCGAAACAGCAGGTTGCGGCGCCCCTGCACGTCGTCGGGGGTCGCCGCGATGCCGAGGTCCTCCGCCACCGCATCGTAGTGGGGATCGAGATCCGCGCGGGAAGTGGCGGCCAGGTCGAACTCGCCGCACCAGCGGTTCAGCACGAATTCCGGCGCCCGAACGCAGATCGCCGAGTTCACCAAGGAGCCTCCGCCCAGCGCGTTGGCCTGCATGGTGGCAATCACGCTTCCCCGTGTCGCGCGCAGGCCGCCCTCGCGCATGGTGCGCGCCATGGAGATCCCGCCCTCCAGTTCGAAGTCGGCCGGGGTGAAGGGGGGCCCCTCCTCGACGAGCACCACCTTATGGCCCGCCTGCGCCAATTCGCGCGCCACCACGGCTCCACCCGGGCCCGAGCCCACCACCGCGACATCNGCCTCCTCTTCGAAATCGCGCTGGTACTCGGAGTAGACGCGAAGGTCGGGGCGATCGGACGTCATTGGGGCGACGCCCCCGATGTTCCCGCGCTCGAGCCCGCCGCGGCGATGCGGGGCGCATCCGGCCCCAGCGGAGGAGCCGTCCGGGGCGCCGTCACGTCTTCTGCGCGGTAGGGGATGCTGTCCGGCGATGCGCCGATCCGGGGGTACAGGCAGTCCGCGGCGCAGACCGGGCTGTCGATCTCGAAGGGTTCGAGCCGCAGGGCCGCCAGCACGGGCGGGTGGGCGAAGTAGCCCAGCGTGAGCAGTGCCCGTAGGCTGGTGAAGACCAGCCGCCTCGGGAACAACCGGCTGCTCCGCCAGGCCGCGAGCACCGCCACGCGCTGCGCGAGGTCGAGGGAGGAAAAGCGGCGCAGACCCCGCAAGCCCCCCGGTGCCGGAAAGATCAGGGTGGCGTGCTCGACGAGGAAGAAGAGCAGGCGCATCAGCAGCCGCGTCCGCGGTTGGGAGGCCGCGACCAGGCGGTCCACGTAACCGGAGACGCGGGCGTCGGCCCCCGAGGCCTCGATGGCGCCGCCGGGGGGGAAGAGGGCTTCGCCAGCGGCATCCAGGCAGGCCAGTTCTCGCGGCGCCAGCCGCTTCGCGTCGCCAGCGGTCGGGTAGCCCGCAAAGACCCGCAGCCCCGCCCAGACGAGGCCGACGCATGCCAGGAGCCAGGGCAGCACGCGAACACCATAGCCCGGCCGCGGCGCCCGGCGCGCACCGAGCGCTCGCGAAGCGTCGAAGCGGCATGGTACGTTGCCGCCCTGCGGAGCGGGGAGCCATGAGCTGGAAGCCCGAAGTCGAGGGGATCGAGGAGCGTCGGCGCCGAGCCACCGAACTCGGGGGCCCGGAGGCGGTGGAGCGCCAGCACCAGCTGTCGCGCTACACGGTGCGGGAGCGCATCCACAAGTTGCTCGATGCCGACAGCTTCCGCGAGCAGGGCCCCATCGCGGGACACCCGGAATACGATGCGGAAGGCCGCCTCGAGGACTTCACCCCGGCCAACTACGTGCTGGGAATGGGGCGCATCGACGGCCGCCCCTGCGCGGTGGGGGGCGAGGATTTCACCCAGCGCGGCGGCTCGCCTTCGGCCTCCGGCCTGCGCAAGAGCGTCTTTGCCGAGGAGCTGGCCTGCCACGCCCGCGTTCCGCTGGTGCGCCTGCTCCAGGGCGGGGGCGGAAGCGTTGCGGGCACCCAGGGCAAGGCGCCGCGCGGTCCCGGTGAGCCCGTCTATGCGCGGCACCGCTTCGCGTCCATGTCGCGCGCCATGGCGGGCGCGCCGGTGGTCTCCGCCGCCCTGGGCGCGGTGGCGGGGCTGCCCGCGGCCCGGCTGGTCGCCTCGCACTTCTGCCTGATGACCCGGGGCAACTCCCAGGTGATGGTGGCGGGGCCGGCCGTGGTGGAGCGCGCCACCGGCATCGCACTCGACAAGGAGGGCCTCGGGGGCGCCGCGATCCACGCGCGCAGCGGCGTGGTGGACAACGTCGTGGCCGACGAGGGGGCCGCCTTCCAGGAGATCCGTCGCTTCCTCTCCTACCTCCCCACCAACGTCTGGGAGCGCCCCCCGCGCGCCCCGGTGAACGACGACCGTGGGCGCTGCGAGGAAAAACTGCTCTCCATCGTTCCCAGGAACCGCCGGCGCGTCTACGACATGCGGCGGCTGCTCGGGCACGTGCTGGACCGCGACTCCCTCTTCGAGATGGGCGCCCAGCACGGGCGCTCGCAGATCACCGGTCTCGCCCATCTCGACGGCTGGCCCGTCGGCGTCTGGGCCAACGACCCGCGCTACTACGCGGGGGCCATGACAGCTCACGGCGCCCGCAAGGTCCGGCGCTTCGTGGACCTCTGCGAGACCTTCCACCTGCCCGTGATCTGCTTCGTGGACGAACCGGGCTTCATGATCGGCCCGGATGCCGAGGCCGACGCCACCATCCGCTTCGGCACCGAGGCGCTCTTCGCGGTCGTGCAGGCCACGGTGCCCTGGGCGTCGGTGATCGTGCGCAAGACTTACGGGGTCGCCTCCGCGGCCCACTTCGCAGAGGGTGCGCAGATCCTGGCCTGGCCCTCCGCGGAGGGGGGCGCGCTGCCCCTCGAAGGCGGCGTGGCGGTGGCCTTCCGGCGCGAGATTGCGGCCGCCGAGGACCCGGAAGCCAAGCGCCGCGAGATCGAGGAGAGCTTCGGACGCGCGCGCTCCCCCTTCCCGCGGGCCGAGAGCTTCGGGGTGAACGATCTGATCGATCCGCGCCGCACTCGGCCCGAACTCTGCGACTGGCTGGAATGGATCCAGCCGCGGCTGCGCGGNCACCTCGGCGAACGCAGCCACAGCATCCGCCCCTGAATCGCGGCACGGCTATCCTCGATCCCCCATGCGAGGAGAGTCCAACCGTCCCCGTGCCCGCCCGCCGCTCCGGGACCTCGCGTGTTCCGCGAACGCGTCGCCGGCAATCACCGGGCGACGCGTGACCGCGGCAGCCCTCGCCCTGCTGGGCCTGGCGCTGCTGGCCTGCGCGGAGGAGCCGGACACCGCTCCCACCCCGGGCGCGATCCCCTCCGGCAGCAGCGCCAAGCCAGAAATCGTGGCGATGTTGCGGGCAGCGGACGACGCCCCCTATCACGCCGCCGACGCGGGCGGTCGCGCCTGGCTGGAGCGCGACGAAGACCAACTCCCCTACAGCGTGGTCTCCACGCCGGACCGCTTCCGCATCGTCTTCGAGGTCGGGCCCCTCGGTATCGCCACGGGCGGCGGCATCTACCTGCAGGTCTCCCCCTTCTGGGACTGGAGCACGCCCCAGACCGAAGTCTCCGACGCACTCGGCTACACGCAGATCCTCGTCGACGACCCCTCCATCGAATTCCGCGCCGCGACCCTCGACCAGCAACTGCTGGGCATCGAAGTCACGGGGCGTGCCCTGGTCGCGGGCGAGCGCCTGGAGATCCTCTACGGCGCCGGGCCCGCGGGCGCCATGACGGACCGCTACGCGGAACGGGACTCCCCCTTCTGGGTGGCGGTGGACGGCGACGGGGACGGGGTGCGTCGAGTCCTCGTGGACTCGCCGACGATCGACGTGCGGCCCGGCCCGGCCCGCACGTTGCTCTTCCAGGTTCCCAGCGTCGCCCGGCCCGGCGACGCGGTGCGACTCACGCTGGCCTTCGTGGACGCGCGGCGCAACACCGCCATCGACTTCGAGGGAGAAGTCCGCTTTCCCGACGCGCCAACCGGCATCGAACTCCCCGAGGTGCTTCGCTTCGAAGCAGCCGACCGGGGAACCCGCAGCATCGAAGTCCGGGTTCACGAAGCCGGTGTCTACCGGTTGGTGGCGCAGAGCGGCGACCTGCGCGTCGACGCCAACCCCCTGCTCGTGAGCGCGGAGGGGCCCCGGGTCCTGTGGGGTGACCTGCACGGCCACACCAACCTGAGCGACGGCACCGGCGTGCCCGAGGATTACTTCCGCTACGCCCGGGATGTCTCCGGTCTCGACGTCGTGGCGCTCACCGACCACGACCACTGGGGGATGCTCCCCCTCGCCCAGCACGAAGATCTCTGGGAGGAAATCGAGACGCAGACCCGCCGCTTCCACGAACCCGGGCGCTTCGTGACACTGCTGGGCTACGAGTGGACGAGTTGGATCTACGGCCACCGGCACGTGCTCTACTTCGAGGACCAGGGCCGCGTCTATGACTCCGTGGAGGAGCGTTACGAGACCCCACAATCGCTCTGGAAGGCGCTCGCCGACGCCGGGGAACCCGCCCTCACCTTCGCCCACCACTCCGGCGGCGGCCCCATCGCCACGGACTGGGAGATCCCGCCGGATCCGCGCTTCGAACCCCTGGTGGAGATCGTCTCCATCCACGGCAGCAGCGAGGCCTACGGGGCGCCGGGCGCCATCTACGACCCGGTGCCGGGACACTTCGTGCGCGACGCCCTCGACCGCGGCTACCGCCTGGGCTTCCTGGGCAGCGGCGACCGTCACGACGGACACCCGGGCGCCTACCAGCGAGACCCCCCCGAAGGTGGACTCGCCGCCATTCTCGCCGAGACCCTCAGCCGCGAGGCCGTGCTCGAGGCCCTGCGCGAGCGGCGCGTCTACGCGACCAACGGCGCGCGCATCCTGTTGCGCACCGCGCTGGCCGGCCATCCCATGGGCTCCGAGATCCCGGTGAACGAAACGGGAACGCTGTCGGGTTCCCTCTACCTGAGCGTCATCGCCCCGGCGCCGCTCGAGAGTGTCGAACTGGTGCGCAGTGGTCGCGTGGTGGACGGGGTCGACCTGGAGGGCCGCATGGAGGTCACCCTGATGCGCGAGGTCGAGGGCCTCGAGGCCGGCGAGTACCTCTATCTCCGCGTCCTGCAGCGCGACGGGGGCGCGGCCTGGTCGAGCCCCTTCTTCGTGACGGAGTGAGCGAAGCCCGGATCTCCGTGTTGTTGCCGGTGCGCGACGCCGAGGCCACCCTGAGCGCTTGCCTGCGCAGCATCGCGCGACAGAGCGAGCCGCGCTTCGAGTGCGTGATCGTCGACGATGGGTCCCGCGACGCCAGCGCGGAGATCGCGGCGGACTTCGCGCGGAGAGATCCGCGCTTCCGCGTCTTGCGCGAAGCGCGGCGCGGGCTCATCGCGGCGCTGCAGCGCGGGGCAAGCGACTGCCGGGCCCCACTCGTGGCGCGCATGGATGCCGACGACTGCATGGATCACCGGCGACTGGAATGCCAGCGCGACGCCCTGGAGGATGCCACCCTCTCGGCGGTGGGCTGCCACCCCCGCCTCTTCCCACGAAGCGCACTCGGCCCCGGCATGCGGGCCTACGAGCAGTGGTTGATCGGCATCGACTCCCCGCGGCGCGTGCGCGAAGAGGCCTTCGTGGAGTGCCCCATCGCCCACCCCACGCTGATGATCCGCCGCGCGGTGCTCGAAGCCCTCCCCTACCGCGAGGTGGACTGGCCCGAGGACTACGACCTGCTGCTGCGCCTGCTCGAGGCGCGGCACCGCGTCGGCGTCGTAGCCGCGCCGCTGCTCGCTTGGCGCCACCACCCCGGCAGGCTTTCCAGCAACCACCCGCGCTACGCGCAGGATCGTTTCACCGCCTGCAAGGCCGAGTTCCTGGCTCGCGGTTTTCTCGCCCGGCGCGACAGCTACCTGCTCTGGGGCTACGGGGGCACGGGCCGAAGCCTGGCCCGCGCGCTCTCCCGCCACGCGAAGCGCCCCCAGGCCATCGTGGAAGTCCACCCGCGGCGCCTGGGCCGCGAGATCCAGGGCGCGCCGGTGATCTCGCCCGCGCAGTTGGGCGCGCCCCCGCGCGCACCGCTGCTGGTCTCGGTGGCAGGAGCCGGGCCGCGAAGCGAAATCCGGGCGACGCTCCTGCGTATGGGCTGGCGGGAAGGCCTGGACTACGTGTGCGCAGCGTGAGCGGCGGGCAGCCTGCGCGGGCAGGGCGAACCGTAGCTCGCGGAGAGCGGGCCATCTGCAGGCATGGGCCGACTGCTCCCAATTTCCCGCTGCGTGACAGGATGAATCTTCTCGGACCCATGATGGGCCTTTGAACTTCCCATCCGCTCGGCGGGGTTGGCTCCGATCTCGAGTTCGTTGGCTTCCGACATGTGTCGCCCCGTCTAGCTTATACTGGCTGACCTGGCACCGTATAAATTGAACGGGCGGCTATTCCGTTCTCGACAGGCGCGACTTC
>JABSQX010000154.1 GCA_013215615.1 Myxococcales bacterium
GACCTCGCGGGCTACGGCTTCGTGGAAGACGAGCCGGAAGAGGAGGCGAAAGAGGACTGAGCGCCTCTCCGCGCCAACCAAGAGGCCGCGCAGCGACCGGGCACTTCGGAGCTCCGCGCGCCCGCAGAGGAGTCCCGCATGTCCGATGAGCGTCTGATCGCCGTCTTCGTCGATTACGAGAACCTGGCCATCGGCGTGCGGCGCATGCGCAAGGGCCAGTTCGACATCGACCTGGTGCTACGTCGCCTGCTCGAGAAGGGGCGCATCGTCTTCAAGCGCGCCTACTGCGACTGGAAGAACTACCGCAGCGCGGTGAACGATTTCCACGGGCGCGGCGTGGAGCTGGTGGACATCCCGGCCACCAAGGCCAGCGGAAAGAACAGCGCCGACATTCACATGGTCGTGGATGCCCTCGACCTCTGTTACCAGAAGACCCACATCGACATCTTTGCGCTGCTTTCGGGGGATAGCGACTTCTCCCCCCTGGCCGCCAAGCTCAAGGAAAACAACAAGCGGGTAATCGGCTGCGGGGTAAAGAGCTCCACCTCGGATCTGCTGATCGGGAGCTGCGACGAGTTCCTCTACTACGATGACTTGATTCGAGAAGTCGCCGCCCAGCCGAAGCCTGCCGCCACCGCAAAGAAGGCCGCCCCGGAGAGACGCCGTGCCGACGACGCGGCCCAGAAGCTCCTCGAGATCCTGCGCTCCTTGGAGCGGGACTACGACACAGTCTGGGGCTCGATGATCAAGCAGACCATTCGCCGGGTCTATCCCGGCTTCAACGAGATCTACTACGGGGCGGAATCCTTCGCGGGCCTGCTCGAGAAGCTCGAGAAAGACGGCTTGGTGGACCTCGAATTCGACGACAAGCGCGGCAACTACATGGTGCGAACCCGGCGCAAGTAAGCGAGTCGGGGGCTAGCTGCTGCCGATCGCGTCACGCGCCCCGCGACTGCGGCGCCAGAGCGCCGCGACGAAGGCCAGTAACGCACCGACGATCAGCCAGTGGCCCAGCTGCCAGCGCGGAGCCCGAGGAGACAGACCGGGCGGTGTGAAGCGCGCGTCCCCATCCACGTCCACGTAGATGGGGTTGCTGAATGCGGTGGGCAGATGTCCCGGGGCGACCCGCTCTGTGTAGAGGCCGGGATGTATGCGCGCCCAGCTCGCCGGATCGGCGTCGAGCGGCGCGCCGGCCTCGAGCGTCACGAAGGCGTCCCCGCGCACGCGCAGGCGCTGCGTGCCACTGCGCGTCGGGCTCCGGTGCACGACCTCGCCATTGACCAACATGCGAATCTCGTCCAAGGGAACCCAGGGCGCCGCCACGACCTCGTAGCGCACCGCCAACTGACCGTCGGGGGCGCTCGCGAGTTCGCCCATGCCCGCGCCGTTCACCTGGAAGTCCAGCAGCAGCGGGCCGTTGGTCCCGAAGCTACGGCCCGCTCGGAGCGCTCGGTTGAGCGCGGCCGGGGTCGGCGCGTCCTCCCCGAGCCACACGTAGTTCCGCGGGTAGCCGGCGAGCTCGTCGGGGCCGTGGCTATCGGAGTTCGCGGTGCCGGTGCGTGGGAAGCCCTGCCGAAGCAGCGAGTACCAGTCTCGGCGGGCGCGCAGGTAGTAGGCCCTGGGACGCCCGTTCATCACCTCCATGGCGTCGAAGTCGAGAGCGCGGGTCCCGTCCGCGGCCGGCGTCAGCAGTGCCCGGTTTGGCTGGGCGCTGATGGGAAGCGCGGCGTCGTATCCCTTCCCCGCCACCGCCAGGTGGGTGAAATAGGCGCCGTCATCGAGGTCGCTGCCGCTCGGGTGATTGAGTTGGACGAAGTCCACGTCGCCGCGCGCGCGCAAGCCCGCGTAGAGATCCGCCACGCTCCGCTTCTGGCTGGCCGGGGCCCCCCCTCGGTGGGCCTCCGCCTGGCGCGTTACGGGCCAGGCATTGTGGTGCCCGATGCTCCAGGGCGCCTCGGCGCTGGGCGCGCTGCTCGTGATCTCCACGCCGGTCACCACCATGATTTCGCCACCGAGACCGGTCTCGCGCAGCGCTTGTCGATAATCGGGCACGTTGTCGTGATCCGTCGCCACCAGCACGCGCACGCCCTCGGCCGCGAAGTGGCGCAAGCGCGCGGCATTGGGGACCGCCGAGTCGTCACTGGCCTCGGCGTGCACGTGGAGGTCCGCGGACACCCAGCCCGGCAGACTCGCGACCCGCGTGAGCTGGAAGGGCGGTACCGGGAGTCGCTCCCCCGGGTCCGAGAGGACGATCTCGCGCACCACGACGTCGAACTCGGGGCCCCGCACGGCGGTCAGCGTGTAGCGGCCCGGGGACAGCGCGACGAAAGCCGGATCGCCGGCCTCGCCGCCGAAGTACAGCGAATCGCTCTCGCGGCCGCTGGGGGTGCGTCGCCCGTTCAGCCGGAAGTCGAGCAACTCGTCCGCGAAGACGGGGTCCGGTGTCTCGCCGACGCCGCGCACGATCACCCGACCCGGGCCGCCGTCCCAGAAGGCGGGCCCGAAGACCAGGCCCCCGAGCGGCGCGTAGACCTGCTTGGGCACGCGAGCCTCGCCGGCCACCGGGACGGAGACCTCGAGGATTCGGGTCGGGCGCTGCGCTGAGCGAAAACGGAGCCGGTAGTCGCCGGGGGGAAGTGCCGCGCGGAACTCCCCAGCAAGAGGCCCGCTCGTATCGGGTCGCAACTGGGTGACGGGATGGCCCCCGCGGCCGTCCACGTGGATGACCACCGGCAGCGAGGGGGGCTCAATGCGCCCCACCAGCGAGGTCGCGCCGTCGGTGAGCCCCGTCTCGCGGAAGATCCGGTCGGTGAGGGCCGATACCTCCGCGCGCCCGGCCACCAACAGGTTGCGCGAATAGCTCCAGCTCTCGCCGGGCCCCAGGCCGCGAAAGAGCCCACTCACCAGTTCGAAGCCGCCGATCTCGCTCCAATCGGGGTCGCCCACGAAGGCGAGAATCAGGTCGATGTGGTCGCTGGTGAGCCCAAAGAGCGGCAGGCCCCGTGCGCTGCGCTCCGGGGCAAAGAGCGCATAGGCGATGGGGGGGAAGTCGATCACACCCGGCATCGCGACGAAGGTGAGCGGGGCGATCGCGCCGAAGGCCGTGGAGAGGTCGGTGGGATCGAAGCTGCGGTGTTGGAATCCCCGGCTGAACTCCGGGTCCAGGGTATTGCCCACGAAGGAGCGCAGGCTGCGCCCTCCGCGCATCCAGAACTCCCCGAAGGCGAAGAGCGGGGCCTCTTCGCTGCCGCGGTTGTGGAAGCGGGTGGTGATACGCACGAAGGGGTCGCCCCGTTCGAGCGCGTACTCGGTTTCCACGTGCACCGACGCCAGCGCCTCATCCCGGGGCACGCCGGGCTCGAGGCGCGCGAGGATTCCTCCGTCGCGAGCAAGCGCACTCATCCCGGAACCCGTGACGACCAGCCGCGCGCGTCCCCGCTCGGCGTCCACCTCCGCGCGGATGGCGTCATAGCCCAGAAAGACCCGCTGGCTCAGATTCGCCAGGGGAACCAGGCGAGCAAACTGGTCTTCGCCACGCCGGTCGCGCAGCCCGGCGTCCACCAGCGTTCCGCCGTGGTTGAGCGTGCCGTGGAGGCGCTCCACATCGTCGACGATCACCTCGATCAGATCGTTGGCCAGATACCAGTCGCCCACGCCCCCGATGGCATCCGGTCCACCGATCTGCAGTGCGGCGGCAGTCTCCGGCGTGATGCGTTCGGCACGCAGCGACTCGAGTTCCGCTGCCCCCGGGAGCGCCAACGATCCCAGGAAGAGGCCGAGCATCAGTACCCGCGCGGGGACGCACATCGCGGGCTCCCCTACTCGAGCCCAGCCGGAAGCACTGCTGCGGCCCGGTTCCACCTGAAGCGCTCGCACCCCATGGTCGCCGGCTCAGAGCCTCCGATTGTAGAGACGCAGCGCCAGAAAGGCGGCCAGCGCGGAGAAGATCAACACGGGCGCCCAACCGCCCACGATCGGCGACACCCTTCCCCCGTAGCCCAGGGAGGCGCCGACGCCGGTGAACAGCAAATAGCTCACCGCGATCACCCCGCTCACCATCAGGGTCTGGGCGGGTCCAGGGAAGGGGGGTCCCGCCACCGCGAAGAAGAGAACCGAGGCGGGCATCACCACGCAGGCGAGTGCGTCGGCCAGCTTGACGTGGTAGTCGACACGCAACTGCGTGGCATCGTAGCCATCGCCTTCGACGGCCTCGATCTCCCGAGCCAGGTCGCCCACCGACAGATGCATGGTGTCCACCTCGGCCTCCAGCGTGTCTCCGAGCTCGATGTGCAGGCTCGCCGGAACCTCGCGCACCCCCTCTTCGCCGATCTCCACGCGCTGGGGATCGACCAGGCGCCAGACGCCGCGACCGACGTGGCGGGCTCGCCAGGCGTCGGTGCGCGCGACGGGCAAACCGTCGTCGCCGAGTTCATAGATGGTGAGATCGCGGGCCTGTCCCCCCTCCGCATCGAAGCGCGCGGCCTCCAGGACCAGCCCCCCGGAGCGACGCCAGACGTGGCTCTTGCGCCGCTCCGAAATCTCCCGGTAGGCCTCGGCCTTGATCTCGGTCTGCTTGAGCTCATCGGCCAACGCGTTGGTCCGAGGCACGACCACGTTGCGTAGCAGGAAGTAGGCGGGCGCCACCGCCAGCGTGAGTAGCAACACGGGCAGCAACGCGCGCGGCGCGGAGATCCCGCAGGCGCGCATGCCCGTCAGTTCGCCCTCCACGGCCAGGAGGCTCACCACCAGCGCAGTACCGATGAGTAGCGCCATGGGTACGACCCGGGAGGCCAGCAAGGGCAACCTCGCCAGGTAGAAGCGCAATACCTCGAAACCCGTGGCGCGGTAGCGGGCAAACCAGTCGAGGCGCTCCATGACATCGATCAACAGGTAGGCGGCCAGCAGCACGAGGAAGGAGATGGCCACCAACTCGATGTAATAGCCGATCACATAACGTTGCAACGCCCGCCGGCGGGGACGACCCGCCGCGTGGCTGGAGAAGATTCGGGCCAGGATCCCGAAACCCCGCTCGCTGAGCTGAGGACGATCGAAAGCGTGGCCGAGTACGCCCTCGCGGCGCGCGCGCACGAACAGCAAGCCGGCCACGAGCGCCACGACGAAATTCGGAAACCAGACACCCGCAACCGCGGAGAGAGCGCCCGTCTCCGCGAGGCCCTCGCCAAACTGCACCAGCACGAAATACGCGACGGTGGCGAGCACGCCGAGCACGCTGCCACCGGAGCGGCTGAAGTTGCGGCGGGTCAGGAAGAGCGGCACCGCCAGCAGGCCGAAAAGCAGCGTGGCCGGCGGCGTCGCGATGCGGCGGTTCAGCTCGACGCGCGCGCGGGAGACCGGCTGCTCGGGGCTCGCCACGAAGCCGTCGCTGCGTTCTGCCAGGGCCTCGAAGGACAAGCCGGCCAGACGGTCGGTCGCACTGCGGGTCACCCCCTCGTCGNTCGCCGGAAGTTCCGTGCGCANCGTCTGGAAACCCAGCTGCCGGCCGCCGTTGCGGGGCGAGGGCACCAGGCGGCCCTGCTCGAGTGTCAGTTCCACGTCGCCGCTCGGGGAGGTCGCCACCCGACCGCTGCGCGCGAAGATGGTTTCCGCGATGTCGGGCATGAAGAGCAGCACGCTGCGCAACTCGTCCCCGCGCGCCGAAACCTCCCGCGCCGCCAGCTTCCAGCCCCCGAACTCCGAAACGCTACCCGGCCGGAAGTTCGCCCAGGGTTGCTGGCGCGAGATCCGCTCCAGGGAGGCGTCCAGGGCGCGGTTCGCGGCCGGGGCGGCGAGCAGCGAGAGCAGCAGCGAGAGGGCGGTCATCGCGAGGGCGAAGCGCGCCACCGGCCCGATCAGCCGCGAGGCGGAAATCCCGGAGGCCTCCAGGACCAGGATCTCCCGGTCCGCACCCAGACGACCGAGTCCCACCAGCGTCCCCACCAGCAGCGCGAAGGGGAACATGCGAGCCGCCACCGGCACCGCCTGAGCGAAGGCGATGCCCAGCACCTCGCGCATGCCGACGCCCCGGTTGATGACCAGGTCCGAGAAACCCAGCAAATCCTGGATCAAGATGATGAGCGTCAGGCCGATAAGCGCAAAGCACACGGGTCGCCAGATTTCCCGGGCCACGTAACGAGACAGAGTTGCCCCCGGGCTGCGGCCGGGGGGCCGATCACGACTCATCGCGGCGATGCCATATCCAGAGATCCAGGGAACGCTCCAGAGCCCTCCCCGTGGGGGACCCAACTTCGGGCCTGGTTGACAATGTCATGAGCGGGTCGCAGTCTCCCTGCGCCCCAAGAGCATGGAATCCTACGTCGCCGAACGGCGGCATAGTAACGCTTCGAGCCGGGCCCGCGACGGGACCACAGGCTCCGGGCCACGAGAAAGGTGGGCCTCGCCTCCTGCCATGAACGTCATCGTCCTCAGCGCTGGGCAGGGCCGCCGGCTCTTGCCGCTTACCGAATCGATCCCCAAGTGCCTGTTGCCGGTGCGTGGCGACGAGCCAATCCTTGCCTTGCAGCTCCAGGCCCTGGCTCGGGCGGGGGTGGAGCGCGCCAACGTGGTCGTGGGCTTCGGGGCCGCTGCGGTGGAGGACGCGCTCGCCCGCCACCCGACTCCCGGGCTGGCCGTGGAGACGCTCTTCAACCCCTTCTTCGGTACCAGCGACAACCTGATGACTTGCTGGCTGGCGCGGAGCGCGATGCAGGAGGACTTCCTGCTCCTCAACGGCGATACCCTCTTCGAAGACCGGCTGCTCGAACTCGTCCTGTCCGCAGCTGCGGCGCCGATTCGCATCACCAGCGATCACAAGGCGGACTACGACGACGACGACATGAAGATTTCCGTGGACCCCACGGGGAGACTACTTGCCATCGGCAAGACCCTGCCGTTGCCCAGCGTCTCGGGCGAGTCCATCGGCATGTTGCTGTTCCGTGGGTCGGGGGCCAAGTGCTTCGTGGAGGGCCTCGAGCTGGCCGTACGAGAGCCCACGGCGATGCGCCGCTGGTACCTCTCGGTGATCCACGACATCGCCCAGACGACTGCAGTGGACACCACGTCGATCCACGGCCTGTGGTGGCAGGAGATAGACTCTCCGGAAGATCTGGCGGCCGCACGCTCACACTACGCGTAACTCGGGGAGAGGCCGAGCGACGCACCGGGACTGGCGCCCGGAAGTGCAAGACGGTGAAATAACCGGGCCGCGAAGCCGGCCCGCAGGCAAGGGCCTCGAAGCCCGCCATGAAGGGCGGACCGGGGCAGGGGGGGGCGACGATTCCCATGCAGATCCGCGACATCCGAGTCGGCGACGGTGCCGAACTGGTCTTGATATCCGGTCTGAACGTTCTCGAGAGCCTGGACGGCGCGCTCGCGTGCGCCGAGGCCGTGAGAGCCATCGCCGAGCGGCATGGCCTTCCCGCGATCTTCAAAGCCTCGTTCGACAAGGCGAACCGCTCGAGCCAGGACTCCTACCGCGGTCTCGGCCTCGACGAGGGCCTGCGGGTGCTCGAGCGCGTGCAGTCCGAGACCGGGATGGCCACCACCACCGACGTCCACGAACCCGGCCAGGCGAAGTTCGTGGCCGACGTGGTGGATCTCCTGCAGATTCCCTCTTTCCTTTCGCGCCAGAGCGACCTGATCGCGGCCTGCGCGGGGACCGGCAAGCCCCTCAACATCAAGAAGGGTCAATTCATGGCCGCCGCCGACACCCTCCGCGCAGTGGAGAAGGCTCGGCATTTCGGCGCCCAGGGCGTGATGCTGACAGAGCGCGGTACCAGCTTCGGCTACAACGACCTGGTCTTCGACCCACGGAACCTGCTTTGGATGCGGGAGCACGCCCCGGTCTGCCTGGACGCCACGCACAGCGTGCAGCGTCCCGGGGCTGGCGAGAATGCGAGCGATGGCGACCGCCGCTTCGTCGCCCCCTTCGCACGGGCCGCCGCGGCCATCGGTGTGGACGCCCTCTTCATCGAGACCCATCCCGACCCCGACCGGGCGCCCTGCGACGGCGCCTGCCAGATCCGGCTCGAGGAATTGGACCGGCTGGTCTCCGAGGTGTGCGCGATCCGCACGGCGGTCGCGAACGCGCGCTGCTGAGCGCCGCCACGATGGCAGCCGAAGCCCCGTCCCACGCCCGAGCGCCGGGGGGCCCCGCGGCCAGGCACCTGCGCGTGCTGCGGCGGAGCGCCTACCAGATCCCGGAACGGCCCAACGCAGAGCCGGACTGCCTGGTCCTCGAGCCCGAGCCGGGAGTGCCCACCAGTCCTCGGCCACCGGTCCGCATCTTCCTGGGCAGCGAGCCCGCCCAGGAGCGGGCGGAACGCGTGTTCATCTGGTCCGTCGCTCGCCACCGCGACCGCAGACGCCGCTACGAGATCCATCTCATGAAGGAACTCGCGGGTTTCGACCGGCGCGGCTGGACCACGGGTTTCACGAATTACCGTTTCGCGATCCCGCACTTCGCGCAGGGGCGGGGCAAGGCCATCTACAACGACACCGACCAGATCTACCGGAGCGATCCCGGGGAACTCTTCGATCTCGAATTGGGCGAGCACGGCTACCTCGCCATCGCAGGCGACGACTGCTCGGTGATGCTGCTGGACTGCGAACGCATGAACCCGATCTGGACGCTGGATGACGCCCAGCACCTGCACAAGAACGAGATGGTGGAACGTGCCCTGCGCGTGCCCGGGACCCACGGGAAGCTGGCCCCTCACTGGAACTCCCGCGATGATGAGCTGCCTTTGGGCAGCGAGAAGGTCATCCACTTCACCACGCTGCACATGCAACCCTGGCGTCCCTTTCCCGAGCGCTTCGTCTACCACGACAACCCCCGCGGCGATATCTGGCACGGGCTCGAGGCCGAGGCGGACGCGGCCCACTGGCAGGTCTACGACCGGAAGCGCCCGAGCCGCCACTACGAGACCTGGCGCTCCGCCCACCACGAAGCCGCTGCCGGCGAGGAAGGACTCTGGCAGCCCCCGGCGCCCGGGACCCCGGCGCGTGACCCGGCCCCGGTACGCGACTGCGTGGGAAGCCTCGCAGGTGCGCCCCAGGAGGACGTCCCCTGGCTACTCGACGACCTCCTCTGCGGGGCCAGGCGGGTCCGGGCGACGCTGCCCTGGGATGGAAGACCGGCCAGTGCCGCGCGCTGGCAGAGCCGTTTCGAAGTAGCGGGCCGCTTGCGACCGGAAACCCGCTGGGAACTCGAACTGCTCGCGCCCGAGGGTCGCGTCCAGCGTCATTGCGGGGGACCGGGCACGGAAGCGCCACGGGTCTGGGTACTCGTGGACGACCGGCCCGGCAATCGCACCCAGTCCATCGGGCTCGCCGACGCGCTGGGATGGCCCTACGAGGTCAAGACACTCCACTGCGGCCCGCTGTCGGGCCTCCACAACCGCTTGCTGGGGGCCTCTCGGCTCGGCATCTCGGCGAAGCGCTCCGCTGCCCTGGCGGCTCCGTGGCCCGACCTGATCATCGCCGCCGGCCGCCGCACGGCCCCGGTCGCCCAGTGGATCCGGGCCCGCGCGGAAGGGCGCCCCCGCATCGTGACACTGGGCCGGAAGGCCGGTGACGATGCGGCGGCCGTGGATCTAGCGGTGGTGCCCTCCTACGCGCGCCTGTTCCCGCATCCGAAACGCCTGGAGATCGGGGCGCCACTGCACCGATTGAACAGCGGACAGCTCGAAGCCTCCCAGCTTCGCTGGCAGGACCCATTGGGCGGTCGACCGGCTCCGCGCATTGCGGTGCTGGTGGGCGGAAGCTCCGGGCAATATCGCATCGACCCCCCGACCGCCCGCCAACTCGCCCAGGACGTCTGCCAGATGGCTCGCGAACGCGGCGGCTCGGTGATGGCCACCACCAGCCGCCGGCTCTCGCCGGCGGCCAGTCACGCCTTCCAGGAAGCGCTGGACGAAGACGCCTGGCTGCACCTCTGGCGACCCGAAGCTGCAGACAATCCCTATCTCGGCTTTCTCGCGCTGGCGGACATCTTCGTGATCACGGCGGACAGCGAGTCCATGCTCGCTGAAGCCACCTCCCTCGGTCGGCCCGTCTACGTGTATCCCCTGCCCGTGCGCGCTTCCTTCCGCTGGCTGTCGCGTCCCCGGGAGTGGGTCTGGCGGCGAGCCCAGGGCACACCTGACGGCCCCCGTGGCACGCCGAGGCCGCAGCGAGGGCTCGAGCGCCTGTGCGCGCGATTGATCGACAAGGGCTTCGTACGACCGCCCCGCGACCTGAAGCGCCTGCATGCCGCACTGCGCGAGCGCGGCCTGGTGGCAAGCTTCGGGAACGCCGTCCGGGACGATTACGAGCCCGCGCCGCTGCACGAAACGTCGGTGGTGGTGGCCCGCGTGCACGCCCTGATGGGTAGGCGCCCCTAGGGATCGTGCGTCTCTTCAAGTTCTTCTTCCACGCCTACCCGGGGCGCATGGCGGCGATGCTGCTGTGCCTCGTGGTGGCAGCGCTCGCGGAGGGCATCGGCCTCTCCACCGCCCTCCCCCTGCTCTCGCTGGCTTTCGGGGGAGAGGGGGAGACCTCTCCCTACGAGGAACACGTTCGAAGCCTGCTCGCGCGCCTGGACGTGGAACCCTCGATGGGCCCCCTGGTCGCACTGGTGATCGCGGCCTTCTGGATCAAGGCGCTGCTGATGGTGCTGTCCAAGAGCCAGGTCGGCTACGCGGTGGCACACGTTGCCACCGACCTGCGTCTCTCGCTGCTACGAGCACTGCTGGCCGCGCGCTGGAGCTACTACACCCGACAGCCGGTGGGCGCGATCTCCAACTCCATCGCCACCGAGGCAGACCGCGCCTCGCAAGCCTTCAATTACCTGGCGTTGATCCTCTGCTACGCGATCGAGACGACCCTCTACGTGGGGCTCGCCCTGGCGGTCTCCTGGCAAGCCACGCTGGCCGCGAGCCTCGGCGCGCTGCTCAGCGTGACGCTGCTGAGCGTGCTGGTGCGAATCTCCGCTCGCGCCGGGCGCAAGCAGACGGGAATCCTGAAGTCCCTGCTGGGCCGCCTCACCGACGCCCTGCAGGCCGTGAAGCTCCTCAAGGCCACGGGCCGCGAGACTTCGATTGGACCGCTACTCGCCGACGAAACGCGGCGCCTCAACCGCCAGCTGCAGCGGCGGGTCTTCTCTCGAGAGGCCCTGCGAGCCCTCCAGGAGCCCCTGGCGGTCACGCTGCTCTGCACGGGCCTGTTCGCGGCGGTGCAGCTGGCGGCGTTGGCACCCGCGAGCACGCTGATGCTGGCCTTGCTCGTCTTCCGAGCGCTGTCCCGGGTCAACAGCATTCAGCAGAAATTTCAGGGGATGCTCACGGAGTCGAGCGCCCTGTGGTCCATGCTGGAGCTTCGCGGACAAGCCGAAGCCGAGCGCGAGCC
>JABSQX010000155.1 GCA_013215615.1 Myxococcales bacterium
CCAGCCCGAACCCCCGCCCCGGGGATCCCACACCCAATCCGACTCTGGAGGATGTCCCGTGATCGACCGCCTGCGCGCGCTCGCCCTGGTGCTGCCCCTGCTCGTCTGCTCGGCGGCACTCGCCCAGGCGACCTCGGAGACGAATTCCACAGCCTCTTCGCACGAGCGGGCCCGGGCGGAGACCGCCTTCCTTGCGGATCAACTCCAGCTGACCGCCGCGCAAGAGAAACAGGCGCTGGCCATCAATCTCGATCACGCCCGCGGGACCCAGAAGCTCTTCACGGCGTCCACATCTTCGAGGTATCGCGCACAACGGCTGCAGGAACTCGAGTTGGAGCGAGAGCAGAAACTCAAGAAGATCCTCTCGGGCGACCAGTACCGCGCCTACCTGGCTGCTCGCAGCGCGATGCGCCAACGAGGCTTCGGAATCACGCCCCCCTCGCCCGCCAAGCCCGCCGAGCCCTGAGCGCCCCGGCGCCATCCGAACGAAGCGCCCACGAGAGAGGGGCCCGGGACAAGGCCCGGACCCCTCGAGCCCTGCGGTCGACCGGCCGCTGTCTCAGACGATCTCGATCAGCTCGAGTTCGAAGACCCGCGTGCTGTTGGGCTCGATACGAGATGCGGCATAGACTCACCGGCAGCGGACACGAGCCAGACGAAGCGAATCACAAGGAGAGGGAGGCCAAGTGAGCGAGATCGAGATCGTCGACCCGGAAGCGCTGATGGAGACCCTACGTCCCAACGCCTTCGCGCTGCTGGCGGTGGGGGTCGTGCAAGCATTGCTGGGCAGCGCCGCTATCGCGGCACCCCAGGTCGCAACCCCGCTGAGCATCGAGTTCCTCGGGGTTCTGCTGCTCTTCGCGGCCGGGCTGCAGCTCTGGCAGGGCATCCAGTTGCGGAGCTGGAAGGGTACGTCCCTCTTCGTGCTGGCGGCCGTCCTGGACCTGGTGCTGGGCGTACTGCTGCTCCTGAATCCCGCCCAGGGCGCCATCGCGCTCACGCTGCTGCTGGCAATTCTGCTGGTCGTCCAGGGCGTCGTGCGGATCCTGCTGAGCATGCGCGGAGGGCTTCCCCGGGGCAGCGGTGGCTTCCTGGTGGCAGGCATCCTCGGGATCATCCTCGGCGGGATGCTGTGGTGGGAGTGGCCGGGCGACTCCGCGTGGGCGCTCGGGCTGCTGCTCGGGGTGAACCTCTTGATGGGCGGGCTGGCGATGATCATGCTGGCCCTTGCGCTGCGCGGCTCTGGGGGCGATGGCTCTGCAGCCGCCTGAGGTGTTTGGTAGGGCAGAAATGGGTTTTTTGACCCCTCATTCGAAGGAATGAGTCACCTCCGTGGCATGGAGCGCGCCAGGAACGGGGGATACCCTCTTGGGGAGCCAGGCTGACTGGCCCCCAGGAGGCCGCTGATGAACTCCTCCCTTCGACTGCGATTCTGCGTTCTGTTCCTTGCCGCACTCGGCGTCGCCTGCGCGTCGGGGAGTCGCCATGCAGGAGGAGACGCCTCCAGGCCCATCTACTTCGCGAGCGGCAAGGACGCGGTGACCCCCGACGGCCTGCACCGCGTCAAGTGGGAGCCCTTCGCCACCAGCTTCGTGCGGCCAGGCGCGACACTCGAGGGCTACACCGCGGTGCTCCTCGATGCCGTGACGATCGCCTACCAGAGTCCCCCAAGACGCTACGCGCCGGGCACCGGAGCCATGAACGCCAACTTCGCGCTCTCCCCCCGCGCCACCGACCACATGAAGCGCTATTTCCACGAGGCCCTCGTGGAGGAACTCATCCAAAGCGAGGACTTCCGGATCGCCACCGCCCCGGGGCCCGACGTCCTCCGCATCAGCGGCCACATCGTGAACCTGCTGATCACGGCTCCGCCCGAACGCGAGCAACTCCCCGACGAGAAGGTCTACGTCACCTCCACGGGGTCCATGACGCTGCTGCTCGACGCACGGGATTCGCTGAGCGGTGAGCCGCTGGTGCGGGTAGGCGAGCGCCGAGACATCACCCTGGGAGACGGCGTCAGCCAATTCTACTGGAGCAACCCGGTTTCCTCTGCAGGGGCCGTGCAGTTGGTATTCGATGACTGGGCGAGGAGGCTGCGGGTGGAACTCGACCAGTTCAAGAGCCTGCACGAGATCCCCGGGGCCTGAGCGAGAGCGCTGCCGCGCCTCAGGGCCCGCCGAGCACCTTGTCGAGCAGTCCCTTGGCGACCTCCCCGGCAGCGCCGCCGAGGTTCTTGTCGATCACTCGGTCGAGTTCGCGCGCGGCAGCCCGAGAGGCCACGCGGGTGGCCAAGCGGGTCGCAAAGCCGGCGGCCAGGCTGGCGCCGACTTTTCCGGCCGGGCTGCCCTCGGGACCTCCGACCTCGCGCATCGAGAAGTCGGGCAGTCTCAGCTCGTGCTGCTTCCCATCCAGCGCGCGGGTGTCCGCGCTCACCACCACGCTGCCCACCGAGACGCGTCTCAGTGTCAGTAGCAGCGGCGGGCCATCGGCATGCGGCTCGGAGTTCGTCGAGGCGTTGCGGGAGATCCCCGCCTGTAGGGCCTGGACGTTGCTGGAGCCGTCCTCTTCCACCACCACCCGCGCTCGCGGGTCCTCCACCGAGACCTCGTCGATGATGAGGTGGTGCGAGCGGCCGCTGGCGACCGCCAGGGCACTCTTCGCGTCGATCACCAGGCTGACACTTCCAAACGAGAGGAGATCTCCCCCCGAGAAGCCCGGGGGGTTCTCGACGCGGAGATCGCGCAGGTGGCCGCTTCCCTCGCGCAGATCGAGTTCCACGGAGCCCACATGCACCGCGGTGCCCAGCGCAGCGCTTCCCCGTACTTCGATCTGCTCCCGGACGATGTGATCCAGGTTGCGGGACAGGAAAAGCACTCCACCCGCCACCGCGACGACGACCCCCAACCCTACGGCCAGAATCCAGCGCTTCATCTCCCATCCTCCTGCTCGTGATCCGAACCGCGCAACAGATTCTAGGGCCTCGTGGCGCGCGCTGCGTACCCGATTCGAGGCGCGCGTCAGCCGCCGCCCCGCTGCCGCGCGCGGGACAGGCGCCGACGGCGCCAGGCAACGGCAAGCCGCCGGACCTGCCGCTCGAGCCAGGGAAGACGCATCTCCGACGCGGGCATCCCCTCCCGCAGAATGCTGACGCGCTCCCCGCAGACCCGCTGCTCGATGCCACCCGCCATCAACAGCCGGTAGGGGCGATCCGGGTCCTCCACGTCCAGCGTGTCGCTGACCCGCACGACCAGGCTCTCCCGGTGGGCTTCGGCGATTTCCCGCAGCCGAGGGGAAGCCTCGAAGGCACCCGGATGCGCCTCCACGATCACCAACTCGAGATCCGCGCCACGCGGCGCGAAGTCCACCAGGGCGCCCAGGCGGTCCGGGCGGTCGGCATCGCGAAAGCGTCCCTCCAGCCATGCGCAGCGGTAGGCGCGGCAGATCCCGGGCCGGCTGGGGTGGATCCCGCAGCCCCCCTCCGCGCGCAGCTTCGAGCAAGGCGTGCCCGCCAGCTTCCCGAGTTCGTCCACCCGCAACACCGTGCAGCAGAGGGAGCAGGGCCCGCAGCGACGCGCTTCCCGATCGCCTTCGTGTTCCACCATCGAATCCCGCATACTACCGCCCGAGGAGTCGGTATGAAGAGCTGGCAGCGCGCGGGCCTGGCGCTGGGAGTCGGGGTGGTGGTGGTGGCCGTCACGCTCTACGCGGCCCTCCAGTGGTACCTTGCGGGCAGCCAGCACCTCGATTTCTTCGAGGACGAGATCGCCGCCTTCGAGGCGCTTCCGGCCCCGGAAGGAAGGCCCATCGTCTTCGTCGGGAGTTCCAGCATCCGGCTATGGAACACGCTCGCCGAGGACATGCACCCGCTACCCGTGCTCAACCGGGGCTTCGGGGGCGCCCAGATGAGCCACGTCCTGTACAACGCCGGGCGCATCGTCACGCCCCTGCGACCCCGCGCGGTGCTGGTCTACGCGGGCGACAACGATCTCGACGCGCGCACCGGCAAGAGCGCGACAGTGGTGGTCGGCGAGTTCCAGGAGCTGGTCGAGCGCCTGCACGCCGAGGTGCCGGACGCGCGCGTCTACTTCCTCTCCATCAAACCGTCGAAACTCCGCTGGGCGCGCTGGCCCGAGATGCAACGCGCCAACCGGGCAATCCGCGAATGGGTACGCGGCGACCCGCGCCTGCATTACGTGGACGTGAGCACGCCGATGCTGGCGGAGAACGGACGGCCCCGAGACGACGTCTTTCTCTTCGACGGCCTGCACCTGAATGCCACCGGCTACGCGATCTGGAGCGACCAGGTGCGCGCCGCGCTGCTGCGCGACGAGGAGCGCGGTTAGAGCCGAGGAGAGCGCACGCGCCAGCCCCTATACTCCGCGCCAACCGAAGCCGGCAAGGAGGCCCCCGTGATCGATCTCCACTACTTCCCCACCCCCAACGGCTGGAAGGTCAGCATCGCGCTCGAGGAACTGGATCTCCCCTACCGCGTCGTGGCCTGCAACATCGGCCGCGGCGACCAGTTCAAGCCCGATTTTCTGGCCATCAGCCCCAACAACCGGATGCCCGCCATCGTCGACACGGAGCCCGCTTTCGGAGGCGAGCCCGTCTCCGTCTTCGAATCGGGCGCCATCCTCCAGTACCTGGCGGAAAAGACGGGCCGGCTGCTGCCCACCGATCCGCGCGGGCGCCTGCAGGCGCTCGAGTGGATGTACTGGCAGATGGCCAACCAGGGTCCCATGTGCGGGCAGGCCGGGCACTTCCGCAACTACGCGCCCGAGAAGATCGAGTACGGGATCGAGCGCTACAGCAACGAGGCCCACCGTCTCTACCGGGTACTCGACGAACGGCTCGCCGGGCGCGAATTCGTGGCCGACGAGTTCTCGATGGCCGACATCCTCTGCTGGCCCTGGGTGCACCTCCGCGAGCACCACGGCCAGAGCTTCGAGGAGTTCCCGCAGCTCGAGCGTTGGTACGAGCAGCTGCTCGCGCGCCCCGCTTTCGAACGCGGCCTCGCGGTGGGGCTCGACCTCGTCAAGGAGTCCGGGGGCATGGACGAGGAAGCCAGGCGAACGCTCTTCGGGCAGCGTTGAAGTCCGTCCGAGCCGCCGAAGGAGCGCGGACCTTCGCGCGCTAGAAGTTGGGTCGGCGCTTTTCGAGGAAGGCGCGTACCCCCTCCTTGGCGTCCGGGGTCTGGGACGCCGAGGCCATCACCTCGCTCGCGTACTCGTAGGCACTCGGCAACTCGAGATCGACCTGGCGGTAGAAGGCCTGCTTGCCCGTCGCCTTCGAACTCCGGCTGCCGCGGGTCGCGCGGGAAAGCAACGCACGGGTCTCCTCCGCGACCTGCTCCGAGGGCACCACGCGGTTGACGAGCCCCCAGGCCAGGGCGGTGGGCGCATCGACGGGGTCGCCGGTGAGCAACATCTCGAGGGCGTGCTTGCGTCCCACGGCCCGGGCCAGGGCGACGCCGGGCGTGGTGCAGAACCAGCCCCCCGCACCGCCCGGCACCTGGAAGCGCGAGGTCTCCGAGGCCACCGCCAGATCGCAGCTCGAGACCAGCTGGCAGCCCGCTGCGGTGGCCAGCCCGTCGACCTGGGCGATCACCACCTGGGGGAGCACCTGCACGAGTTGCATGACCTCGGCGCAGACGCCGAGCAGCGCGCGCATGGCCGGCAAATCGCGGCCGTCCATGTCCGCGAAGTCGTGACCGGCGGAGAAGACGGGGCCCTCGGCCGCAACGATCACACCACCCTGGTCGCTCTCTGCGATTTCCCGCAGCGCCTGCAGCAACTCGCGCAGGTGCGCCTCCGAGAGCGCGTTGCGTCGCTCTGGCCGGCTCATGGTGATGACGCTGAAAGCGCCTTCGTCTCGCCGCTCGATGTGCTCGTACGCCACTTGGAGCCTCCCTCGATGGGTCGCGAGCAATCGTAGCGCCTGCCGCCGCGACCGTTCATCTGCTCCGTGTCGCACACCCTGGGGGGGTGATAAGATGGGCGCGCAAACCAGGGGGAAACCGCAGTGGGACGCGTGATCCGGATTCTCGGTCTGCTGCTGTTGGTGGGCCTCGCGCTCTTTGCCGTGGTGGCCATGGCAGCGCGCTTTCACGATGGACCGTTGGCGATCCTCCCGGGCGGCCCCCTCACATCCGGAACACTGACTTCCGCCCAGGGCGTGGACTGGAGCTTCGCGACGGACATCCCCGAGGTGGAGTTCCAGCTCCTCGAGCCCCCGCGCTCACGCACGCTCTGGGTGCTGGTCGACGAGGGCCGCATCTTCGTGCCCTGCGGCTTTCTCGACCTGCCGCTCTGGAAGCAGTGGCCCCGCGAGGCGCTGAGCGACGGCCGGGCGCTGCTGCGCGTAGCGGGGCGTCGGTACCCCGTCCAGGCGGTGCGCGTCCATGAGCCCTCGCTCTACGCGAAGCTCGGCGAGCTCGCGGCCGCCAAGTACGGCCTGGGTGGCGGTGCCGCGTCGTCCCCCGACACCACCTGGTTCTTCGAACTCCTCCCGCGCGGCTGACGCGCGGGCGCGGTCGCCCTTGCGCACCTGCTCACGCAAGCGCTCGCGGCGGCGAAACGCGCAAGGCGACCGTACCCCCGCCATGCTACGATCGCGACGTGACATCGTGGAGGTCCGTCATGCGCGCGTTCCTGATTGCGATCACATCGAGCTTTCTGCTTGCCGGTCTCGCGTCGGCCGAATCCGCCACCTACGTGCTCGAAACCCCAGGGGTGGTCTGAGGGGGCACCTCCGCGAAGGCCCGTGCGGCCGTCGAGAAGGTGAAGGACATCCAGTCGGTCTCCACCGACATGCAGGCGCATACCGTCACCGTGACCTTCGACGATGAAGAAGTGTCGATGCAGGACGTGCTCGGCGCGCTGAACGACGCGGGCTACACGGTGCCCGACTACCGGCGCCTCGAAGCGGACGGCTGACGCGCACCAAGGCTGGGGGCTCGCGCCTCAGAAATCCAGCGGCAGTTCGAGGTGATCGCGGTAGACGCGATCCCGGTGCGCGAGCAGTCCGTCTTCCAGTAGCGCCAGGGTCTCGGGATCCGTAACCGTGTACATGCGGCGCAGGCCGCTGGCCATGGGGCAGAGTTCCTCGGAGAGCGGCGCGAACATCCCCGCGAAGGCCGCCCAGACGATGTCGAGGGCACTGAGCGATTCGCCCACGAGGACCTCGCGGCCCCGGGCCTGCTGCTCGCGCCACTGGGCGGCGAGGGTTTCCAGAATCTGCAGGATGCGGCGCCGCGCCCAGGGCAGCCGCTCCGGGTGAAAGCGGAACTTGCGGGCAAATGCCAGCGTCCAGTCGCGACCCGTCCCCGCTGGCTGGTGCTCGAGGTTGTCCCCCAGCATCAACCAACGCCGGCACCAGCCCAGACCGTTCTCCCCGCTGATCTCGCGCATCAGGCCGAACATGCGGATGCGCGGCTCGGGCGCGTCGGGGACCAGCGCGGGTTTGCGCTGCAGGCGCTCCGCGAGCCAGAGGATCTCCGAGAGCACCACCACAGGCGACTCATCGTCGAACACGGCAACGGGCGCCAGCGTCTGCCCCGTCCACTCCCGCAGCGCCCGGTTTTCCCCGGCGGCCACCTGCTCGACGGGTGTGAAAGCGAGATCCTTCGCGCGAAAGAAGCCCTTGGCGGCCTCGGACCAGGGACCCGGCCCGCCCGCGGTGAGCACCAGCCGCAGCCCGGAACGCTGCCGTGCCTGCTCGACCGAGATGTATTCCACGCTGTCTCCAAGGGCGCGCTTTCGGCGCCGGCGCCTCGGCAATAGCCTACCAGCCCCCTACCCTCCCCGAAGCCACAGGAGGATCGAAAATGTCGGGAAATCCCTTCCAACTGCAGGGCCGCGTCGCCACCGTCACCGGCGGCGGCCGCGGCATCGGGCGCGGCATCGTCCTGGCCCTCGCCCAGGCCGGCGCGGACATCGCGATCGCGGACATCGATCTCGACAGCGCGCGGAAGACCGCCGGCGAGGTGGAGGCGTTGGGCCAGCGCGTCTGCGTGGTGTCGGTGGACGTCACCGATGCCATCAGCTGCCGCGCCGGCGCGGAGACCATCCTCGAAGACCTGGGTGGGATCCATGTCCTGGTCAACAACGCGGGAGTCGTGCAGGCCCGCAGTGACGCGGAGGTCGACGCGAAAGACTTCGAGCGCTGCTACGGGGTCAACCTGGTGGGGATCTGGAACATGAGTTCCGCGGTGCTTCCCCATTTCCGCCAGCAGGGCGAAGGCCGCCTGGTGAACATCGCCTCCATCGCAGGGCGCCGCGGCGGCATGCTCACCCCCTATTCGGCCTCGAAGGCCGCCGCGATCAGCCTCACCCAGTCCCAGGCCACGGCCCTCGGCCCGGAGAACATCAACGCGAACGCCGTCTGCCCGGGACTGGTCTGGACCCCCATGTGGGAGCAGTTGGAGGGCATGTTCGGCGACAGCGAGGACCCGCAGGTCGTGGACCGACGCGCCACCTTCGACAGTTTCCTCGCCTCCGCGTGCCCCCTGCGACGCGAGCAGACCCCCGAGGACGTGGGGCACGCGGTGGTCTTCCTCGCCTCCGAGGCCGCCCGCAACATCACCGGCCAGGCCCTCAACGTCGACGGCGGCATCCAGATGAACTGAGGGCGACCCCGCGCCCGGCCTTCAGCTCGGTCGCGCGGATTCGATGGAGACGGGGATTCCGTTCAGGACGGCGTTCCCCGACAAGGGATCCATCCTCTCGCTGTCCGTGAGCACGTTGCTGTTCACCCCGGCATGGGCCTGGGCGACCCCGAGGCGTGTGCCGGGCCTGTCATGACCCCAGCCATGCGGAAGGCTGACCACCCCCGGCATGATGTCTTCGGTGACTTCCACCACCACTTGGATCCGGCCCGCCCGGGACACCAGCAGGATCTCCTCTGCGTCCGCGACCCCGTGTGAGGCGGCATCCCGCGGATGCAGGTGGAGGCGGCAGCGGTCCTTGCCCGACACCAGGCTCCCGATGTTGTGCATCCAGGAATTGTTGGAGCGAATGTCCCGCCTGCCGACCAGCAGCAACCCGGACGAATCTCCCTCGCTCAACGCCGCATCGAGACGCCCGAAGTCCGCGAGAATGGCGGGGGGGGCCAACTCGATCCGGGCGGAGGGCGTCGACAGCAGTTCGGGGAGTCGCGGCTCGAGGGGACCGAGGTCGATGCCATGCGGATGGCTCGCGATCTTTCCAATGGAGAGCCCATCTGCTCGGCTCCCGAATGCGTCGCCATAGGGTCCCATGCGAATCATCACGTCGAGCATGGCGTCGGGAGCTGGATGTTCCTTCGCCACGGCGAGGAGTTCCTCGATCTCCCGGCCAAAGACGGGCGACTCCTCGTCGGCAACGTGACCTTCGAGAAGACCCCGCAAGAGCATTTCATCGATCGCCCCCGGGTCGGCTCCAGCTCCCTGGCCACCGAAGATCAGCGTCAGCTTCGACAGGATCTCGCCCTCCGAGGGCCCTTCGGAATCGAAGACCGCTGGCGAGTAATGCGCGAAGTTCCTCACCGCGAGGGTCGTGAAGACGACGTCGTAATGGCTGCGTTCCAGCGGCGAGGGCGGCGGTAGGATCACGTCCGCATGGCGCGATGTTTCATTGCAGTAGATGTCGACGCTCACCATGAACTCGAGCTGGGCGAGGGCCTCGTCGAGCCGGCCCGCGTCGGGCGTCGAGAGCACAGGGTTGCCCGCCACACTGACGAGTCCCCTCATCTGACCTTCACCGGGCGTGAGAATCTCGTCGGCAAGCGTGGCCGCGGGAAACTCGCTCATGACCTCGGGAAGGCCCCGGACCCGGCTCTTCCAGCGGCCTGTCTGGAAGCCGCTTCCCCCGGCGCTGACGATCGAGGGGGAGTGGGCGGCTCGTGGAAACATGCTGCCGCCACGTCGGTCCAGGTTGCCGGTCAACAGGCTGAGCGCATCCACCGCCCACGAGGCGAGGGTGCCAAACGCGCAGGTATGGATCCCGATGCGCCCGTGGATCGCCGCGCTGTCGGCCCGGGCGACTTCGACCGCGAGTTCCCGGATGCGCGGGGCGGGTATGCCGCAGCGGTCGGCCACCCGCTCGGGTGCAAAGCGGGACACCACTGCCGCTATCTCCTCAACCCCATTCAGGAATTTTCCCAGCGCGCCCACGTCCGCCAGGCCCTCTTCGAAGATCGCCTGGAGCATGGCCACCAGCAGCAGCGAGTCGGTGCCGGGACGGATGAAGATGTGATCATCGGCGGCCCGAGCGGTCCGGGTCCTTCTCGGATCGACGACGATCACCCTCCCGCCCCGCGCCTGGATCGCCCGAATGCGGCCCGGGAAATCCGGAGCCGTACACAGGCTGCCGTTGGACTCGAAGGGATTGGTTCCCAACAGCAGGAGCAGGTCCGTGTGGTCGAGATCCGGCACAGCCATCGTGAAGGGCGACCCGAACATCAAGCCAGACGAGACCTGCCGGGGGATTTGATCCACAGTGCTCGAGGAGTAGATGTTGCGCGTCGCCAGCGACTTGATGAGGGGCCGGACGTAGAGATAACCGGCTTGATTGTGGACATTCGGATTGCCGAGGTAGATCCCCACCGCGTTGCGCCCATACTTCTCGATGAGGGGCAACATGCGCTCCTCGATCTCCGCGTAGGCCTCGTCCCAATCGACCTCGACATGCGCGCCCTTTCGCTTGACAAGCGGTCTGCGCAGCCGGTCGGGGTCGGTGTGAAGCCGGTCGAGGGAAACACCCTTCGGACACACGAAGCCATGGCTCAGCACGTGCTGCTTGTCGCCGCGAATCCTCGAGACCTTCTCCCCCTCCACGTGAATCTCGAGACCGCAAGCGGCCTCGCACAGGGGGCAGGTACGGTGCGCGATTCGATTCTCCGCTTCAGCCATCGCGATCCGCTCCACGCGCAGGCGGCCTTCGAAGGGCCCGTCCGCTAGTTCAAGGCCTTGTACAAGGTGGGAGAGTTCTGCAGTTGCCTGACCACGCGAGTCAGCGTGTCGTCGAATTCCTCTCGAATGACGTCGCCCCCCGCCATGCTGCTGATCACCTTGCCATTGCCGATGAAATTCTCCGACCAGACCGGATCACCGCCACGCGTCGTGATCTGCAAGCTGACGTCGAGACTGAATTGAATGGAGTCATCCAGGAGCCCCGGGAAATCCTTGCGGTCGACTGAATTGATCCGTCCGCTCAATTTGAACTTCCCTTCCGGAGACACTTTGTAGTTCAGCTGATCGAGTGCTTCGACAACGGCACTCGTGACGACTTCCGCGATCGGTTTTTCGGCCACGTAGGTGCCAGAAGTGGTTTGACCGTATCCGTTTTTCTTGTGCACGATGACGTTCGGATCCTCTACACCCCGCCCATCTTTCAATTGGACGATTTGCAGGGTCGCCGTGTTCTTCGAGCGATACTGGGTGATGTCGGTGGGCTCGAGCTCGTAGAGGACCGGGTCGTCCTGCGCTTCGACCGGGGCCGTGCCCAGGAGCAGGCCCGTGAGAAGGATCAACGTTCGTCCAGTGGTGATTCGCATCGGTGGTGATT
>JABSQX010000156.1 GCA_013215615.1 Myxococcales bacterium
CCCCGCCTCCTGCCTCGGGAGAGGGGCAGAAGACGGGGGTCAGGGAGGGGGTTACCCCTCGGGGAACAGGTACTCCGGGTCGGGGGCGGGGCCGCGGTCGCCGCGGTTGTACCACCCCTCTCGGCGCAGCCACTCGATCCACACATTGCGGAGCGCGTGCGTGCACTCGAAGGGCCAGGGCTTGATGGGGCTCTTGCGCCCCACCTGGTACTCGGTCTTCCAGGCGGTGGGGGTCTGGCAGGCCAGGCCCGCCCGCCGCCAGTGGTCCTCGGGGGGAGTCTCCGCCCTCGCCATGTCGGCGATGAGGAGGGCGGCGGCCGCGATCAGCAGCCAGTGCAGGGTGTACTTGTTCTCAGGCTTCATCGCACCACCTCGTCTGCGTAGCCTGCTTCCACGATGGCCTGCCCACCGAGCAGCCAGTACTCGGCGTGGCGCTGCGTGCTCTTATCCCACCACTTCGCATCGTGCGGGGTGTAGCGGGACATCAGCTCGCACCACCACTTGTGCTGGAACTCGTCGAACGCCCGGCGGTCCTTGGCGGCGCGGTACCCCACGTCGCCTCCACCGCCCCAGGACTCGTGGCTCATCCAGGCCGTGGACTCGGTGACCAGGCGGCGGTGGCCGCACGCCAGGATCAGCACGCCGGCGCTGGCGACCAGGCCGTAGGCCGTGATGGTCACGTTGCCGTGGCGGCGGATGGCGTCATGGATCTGGTACATGGAGTCCACGTCCCCGCCGGGGGTGGAGAGGTGGATGTTCACGGGGTACTCGGACCAGTAGTCGAGCAGTCCCCATACGTACTCGCCGGAGTCGGGTCCGATCTCGTCGTTGAGGTTGATGGTCTGGGTCTCCCAGTCCAGGCCGAGGTTGATGACGTGGGCCACCCGCGGTGCCGGTGCCAGCTCCACCTCTTCCTTCACCTCGATCGCGAAGACGTCGCTCATGTCTCTCCTCGTCTGATGCGGAGCAGTGCCCGCACGTAGTTGATCCCATACAGGATGTTGATGACGAAGACCCCCCACTGGAAGGGGTCGGCAGTGATCGCAGCGTAGTGCCATGCGACCTGGTTCGTAAGCCCAATGCAGTAGCCGGCGAACTGGGCACGTCGGTTCCCCACCGTAGAGATGAGGGTCACCGACATCGCCCCGCCGAGGAGGATCTGCCACTGGGCAAGGTCAGCCAGCGTCACGTGTGATGTACTCCACCAGTTGACGGGCCTCGCCTGGACTGATCCATACGTCAGTCCGGGTGATGCTGTGAACCGTTAGCACCACATAGTCAGCGCCCTTGCGCGTGCCGTGGCTGGGTCCTTGGCCCTTCTCCCGTCGAACCGAGATGTCCTGTGAGATGCGCTTGCTTCGACTCATTCGCTGTCCCCGTGGGCCGACGCGACCGCAGCCGCCTTGATGTAATACTCCGCCTTGAGCAGGTCCTCGGTGCGCTTGCCCTTGTACTCGCAGCGCCACAGGTACTTGAGGGCGTTGCCCCGGCAGTAGCTGATGAAGCCCTCGGTACCCAGCGCCTCGCGGATGGCCTCGATGCACTCGATCTCGCCCTGCCGGTAATGGGTCGGGCTGTTTACGGCGTCCACAGTTGTACCTCTCCGTCGATGTAGTCGTCACGCTGTAGGATGTAGGCGCACCTCGCCTGCACCAGGGCCTCCTCCTCGGACAGCCCCTTCTTCTCGAATGCTTCGACGACGCAGGACCAGAGGCCCTTCCCGTCGTCCAGCGGCTGGCCGTTCAGCACGACAACCGCCCGCTTGGGCCCGATGCCTCGGCAGCCGGGGAAGCCGTCGGTGCTGTCCCCGACCAGCGTCTGGTACAGGTGGTTCCAGGCTGCCTCCTCCGGGGTCACGTCGTACACACCCAGCTCCGGCTTGCGCCAGTTGTAGTGCAGGCCCGGCACGGTATCGAGATCCTTGTCGATGGACACGATCACGTTGCCGGGGTACTTGGTGGCCAGGATGCCGAGCACGTCGTCGGCCTCGATGTTCGGCTTGTGCACCGGGGCGTACTCCTCCAGCACCCACTCGCGCAGGGCTGCGTGGAGCACGGGCCGGCGTCCGTCCTTGCGGTTCTCCTTGTACGTGGGCCAGAGGTGGTGGCGGAAGTTGTCCTCCCGCGCGCACGTGGTCAGCGTCAGCTTGTTGGCGTCGCACCCAGCCAGGCGGGTGACCGAGGCCACCGTCTGCATGAAGTCCACCTGAGCCTGCTCCAGGCTGGCGTAGGAGGAGGCGTCCCCCGGCTCCCACTCGATGGTGGTCTCCGCACGGAACGCTGCCTCGTACACCAGGATGTCGGCGTCGATGAATGCGGTCGTCATATAGACAGCCCCCGCTTCTCTTCCAGCTTCTCGACCAGCAGGTACTCGACCACCTCACTGAGCAGCTCGACGTCCCCTTCGAGCGTCGTCACACGCGCTTGAAGGTCCGCTATCACACTGCCCAGGATCAGGCCAAGGACCGCGACCAGGGTCACGAGCACCGCCTTCAGGTTCAGGGGTACGTGCATCAGGTTGCTCCCAGTAGACGGGGCAGCCGCCCCGCTCTACGAACTTGAACTTCACTTCCAGGCCACCACCGTAGCGGCCTGCGCCAATGTCGAACCCACGCGGGCAGGGCACCGGCCGGGCGCACCCGACCAGTACCACTGCCACGAGGATCAGTGCGTATCTCTCCACGATTCACCCACCTGGTAATCGGCATCGAGCCTCACCCGTAGGTTGTAATACTCGCCCGCTTGAACGATAGCGAGGGAGAGTATCTCTCCTACGAACGGGGCCTGGTGGGGGTCGCAGTCCACTTGCAGCTCGTCATGGACCCAGCCCCAGAGGCGGGCGTCCAGGCGGAGCAGCTGCGGCGCAGCGATGTCGATGGCCTTCTTCATGATGATGGCTTCGGCACCTTGCAGCAGCATGGCCAGGGCCAGGTGCTGCGATGCCACCGGGATCTTCCTCCCGTCCAGGGTCTCCAAGTACCCGCGCTCTGCGGATGCTTCGAGTGCCGCCTGGATCTTAGGGAACGCCGGGATGGCGTCGCCCAGGTTGTCGAGGGACTGCTTGCCGAGGGTCCGTGCCCTGCTCTGCTTCGGGGCAGGCAGCCCCGCAGCCACGTGGTCGGCGATCACCGTCCGCCCCAGGAGGGCGGGGGCTGCGCCGAAGAGCATGGCGTAGGTCCATGTCTTCTGCTTGTCGCGAGTGTGCAGGCCAGTGCCCTGCCGCATGTACTCGTGGATGTCGCCGTCCTCGCACTGACGCGCGAAGGCACCGGCATCCCACCGTGCCAGGTAGTGACCCAGCAGGCGGAGCTGAAGACCAGAGGCGTCGGCCCCCACGTTGACCCGGTCGGGTCCACCACCGAACAGGCCCCGGCACTGGTGGCCCAGGTCGGAGCGGCTGGGCACGTTGCCCAGGTTCGGGTTGGAGTGGGAGGCCCGACCGCTCACCGTGCCGGTCGGGTTGCACTTGCCGTGCAGCCGGCCGCCCTTGACCAGCTTGAGCCAGGCGTTGTTCCCCTCGCTGATGAACCCCAGGATCTTCTTGATCTCCTGGTACCGGGCGAGCAGCGGGGCCTCGGGGTAGGGGAGGTCCTGGAGGATCTCCGACGTGACCTGGGCCTTGCCGCTGTCCGTGTACTTGGCGGGCTTCCACCCCCGCACTGCGCTCAGGCGCTTGGCGATGTGCTCGGTGCTCGCCGGGTTGAAGGTGACCAGCTTGACCTTGGTGTAGGCGCAGCCCTTGGCCACGTTGCGGTAGCCCTCGTCGCCAGGTGCCACGCTGCGGGAGACCTGTGTGCGCTTGGGCACCGCCGTCTCCCCCGCCTCGTACCAGCTGCCGAAGGTGGACACCAGCTCCTCGGTGAGGGTGGCCCGCTCCTGCACCAGCTCGGCCGCCAGGCCCGCCGCCTCCTCCTCCCGGAAGTGGACGCCGTTCAGGCGCATGGTACGCAGGTGCTCGGCGACACGACACTCGAGTAGTGCAGCCTCCTCGGGGATGCGGGAGGCCAGCAGCTCGGCCAGCTTCCAGTTGGACTCGACGTCCTGCACGCAGTAGGTCAGCATCTCCTCGCTGAAGTGCTCCCACCCCCCGTCGTAGTCCAGCTTGTTCTCGTCCAGCCGGATGCCCCACGCCTTGAGCGCGTGGCTGCCGGGCTGGAGCCCGCAGTCAGGGTGGCGGGCGATGTAGCGCTTGTCCTTCTTGAAGAGTGTGTTGCCAGAGTACACTGCTCGACTGACAACCAACGTATCGAAGGTCGCCCCCGGCGTGAGGCCGAAGCGGCGCAGCACGGGGATGTCGTACTCGATGATGTTGTGGCCAGCCAGGACGTAGCCCTGCTCCACCAGGGAGTTCAGGTACGCCACCGCCTCGCCCGTCTCACGCGGGCGGAAGCTACGGCTGCCGTCTTCGGTACGGACCACCACGCAGTGCACGTCTACCGTGTCCACGTCCAGCCCGTTGGCCTCGATGTCGAACAGTGCCAGCTTCATTCAGTCCTCCTCGCCGGTTCCTTCGGCGGTCAGGTCACGGACTGCGTTGATCGCAGAGCGTGCCCAGTCTAGGATCATCCGCCGCTCGGTGAGTAGGTCACCGTGCAGCCCCATGTCTTCTCGCGCGAGCGTGTCCCGGATGCCCCGGAGCACCATCGTTGCGTGCTCCAGGGCTCGGGACTCGCCGCTAGTTGTACCCGGCAGGGCCATACGCCGGGGCCGGTGCGTTGCAGTCGGCGTGCTTCTCGGTCAGCTCCACCTGCGCGTCGAACTCGCGCGCCTTCTCTTCCAGGGCAGCCAGCTCGGCCACCAGTGCGGCGAGGCTCTTCACCACGTCCGCATCCACTGCATCGTCCGCGTACACCTCTGCCTGAAGAAGCTCGAACGCCTTGCTAGAAGTCACCGTCGCCATCGAAGATCTCCTCCACGAGCGGCTGGGTCTCTACCAGCCGGCCGCTGTTGTTGTTGTAGGCGAGGCACGTTGCCTCTCCCGTCTCACCCGTCAGTCGGTTCTTGAGCACGCGCACCCTGGTCAGGTTACGCAGCTCCGGCGTCTCAGCTTGCTGGTTACGCTCCAGCCCCACTACTGCATCGCTCAGCTGAGCAGGTGCACCCGACCCTCGGATGTCCTGCAAGCTGATGGCCCCGCCCTCCTCGTGAGGAGTGCCGCTGGCCTTGCGGAGGTGCGAGATGATGTGCAGACCGATGTCCAGCTCCGAGCACAGGCTGCGGATCTGGGTGGTCAGCTGATCGAGTCGCTTCCGCTCGTCCCCCTCGGCCGCCATCCCCGATACCATGATCGAGAGGTGGTCGAGGACGATCCAGCGGATGCCCATGGCATGCGCCATGAAACGGATCTTCGGCAGCAGGGTGTCCCCCTCGACGCTGCCCCAGTGGTCATAGAAGGCGAAGCCGGGGAGGATCTCTTCCGCGGCGGCGGCCAACTTTTCATCCGACACCGTACTGCGTACCTCTGGCACGTGCAGCGGCTGGTTCAGGTGGAGGCTGACCTGGGAGAGGGCGCTGTTCTGCGTGGCCTCCTCCAGGGCGATGACCCCCACCCGCTCACCGTGCGTGGTCCAGAGGTGGTGCGCTACCTCGCGCAGCACCTGGCTCTTCCCGACTCCGGTGCCTGCTACCCAGGTCACCATCTCCCCCCGGCGCTGGCCGTGGAGATAGGAGTCGAGGCCGGGCCAGGGGTACGCCAGGCCCTGCTCGGGGGGCGTGAGCACCCGCTCGATCAGGTCCACCCCCTCGACGATGCCGTCGGGGCGGAAGGGCCGGGCGGTGAAGGGTGCCTTGTACAGCTCCCCCGCACCCAGCTCAAGCAGCACCTCGTTGGCGTCCTTACGGGGCAGCGTACCGAGCAGCGCCTTGCCCGGCGTCAACAGCGCAGCGCACTCCTTCGCCGCCAGCTGGCCGGCCTCGTCCTGATCGAAGAGGAAGATCACCTCGTCGAACCCGGAGACCCACTCGATCTGGTCTGCGATGGTGCGGGCTGCGCCCTGTGCCCCGTTGGGCACGCTGACCACAGGCCACTTGCAGTCCGTGGCCTCGGCGTATGAGAGGGCGTCGATCTCACCCTCGGTGATGACGAGCCGCTTCTGCGGACGCCACATCTCCTGCCCGAAGAGGGTGCCGGGCGGGCTGCCCAGCCAGGCGAACGACTTGTCCGCCCCGCGTATCTTCTGCACCCCCTTGTAGTTCGCGACCTGCACCGGGTCGCCGTCTCGGTTCACGCCGACGCCGTACTTGAAGCGGCGGCAGGTCTCCTCGCTGATCCCGCGCTTGGGCAGGGCAACGTACTCGACCTCGATCAATTGTCGGTCGTCCCGAACAGCGTGATGATGAACAGGCCGTACACCAGAAAGAGAATCGTCGTCGTCACGGGCATTTTTATTTCCCTCCCAGTAGTCGCACGAGATACCGAAGCACTTGGCGTACCCGGTCTCGTAGCGTTTCACGTTGTCCTTGCTGCCGCACTTCGGGCACGGCTCCGTCGTAACCACTCGTCCGTGTACGCTCATCCTCTCCCCACCAGTCCTTCACGTTGAACCCAGGGCACGCCTTGTGGCTGAACTCGTTGTGGCCGCAGACCTCGGCGTCCGGGTACGTCTCGCGCAGGCTGCTCACGAGGTGGTGCAGCGTGATCCACTGCGCCTCGGTGAACTGGTCCCGCCCGACCAGGCAGACCCCCACGCTCGTGCTGTTGTAGCCGAAGGTGTGGGCACCGACCGTATCGGCCGGCCGCCCCTGCTCCAGGCTGCCATCGCGAGGGATCACCCAGTGGTACCCGATGTCGATGAAGTCACGTTCGAGGTGCCACTCCCGGATCTCCGCCGCCCCGATGTTCATACCGGGGGGCGTGTCCGAGCAGTGCACGATGATCCGATCAGTACGTTGGCGCACTCTGGTTCCTCACCTGCTCCAGGGCCGTGGCCCAGCGCAGGTTACCGGGCTCGTAGTGCCCGTCGTTGTCGATGCGGTCGAGGGTCAGCTTCTCGCCGTCCCTCACCCGCGGCATCCCGATCTCGGCGAGGATGTCGAGGGCGAACCGGGTCGGGTCGTTGACCCACTGGTCTGCCATGTGGACGCCCTTGCGTACGTAGCTCAGGCTCCGGCGGTTGGCCGTGGCCGAGGAGCGATAGCGCCCGTTCACCGCACGAGCTGACACGTTGAACCAGAGGTTCCCCAGGATGGACCGGGGGTTGCTGCGGCCCAGCTCTGTCTTCGTGAAGAACTCGGACGAGAGCAACAGCTCGGTGCGCCCACATCGGATCAGCTCGGTGCGGTCGATGGTCATGTCTATTCCTCCAGCCAGGCGTCGGGCACGTCGCCCTTGGCCCAGGGTATGCCCAGGTGCATGCTGCACCACTGGGCGTAGGTTGTTGCGGATCCCTTGTAGATCTTCTGGGTCGGGGCCTGGAACACCATGCGTATGTCCAGGTCGGGGTGCTGGTGCACCACCTGCTTCATCTTCTTGCGGTCGGCCGGCATCCACCTGCCCTTCAGCTCCACCAGGATCACCTTGCCTGACGCCGTGGTCACCTCGAAGTCCGGGGTGTAGATGTGAGACGTCTCGGGCTGGATCCAGCGGATACGGACGGACTCGTAGGAATGCGGGACGCCCCGGCTGGAGAGGGAGTCAGCGACTCGTCTCTCCAGGCCGGAGCGGAACCCGTGCTTGAGGCCAGCCTGCGCTTGCGTCAGGCGCTTGCCCACTAGAAGTCGAAGTCCTGCGAGGGGGCCGCAGTGGGCGCGGGGGGTGCGGTGGGCTCGACGGGAGCACCGCTGCTCTCGAAGCCCTCCTCCTCACCGAAGAACGAGGTGTCGGTGGTGGTGTCACCACCCGGACCCACGTGCTCGATGACCTGCACGGCCTTCAGCTTGGGGCTGAGGAAGCAGCCGTTCGGGGTCTTCGTGAACTGGAAGAAGTAGGCCACCTTGACCAGGCTCCCACCGTAGACCAGCTCCGTGACGGGTGCCTTCTTGGCATCCACCACCACCGGGGCCTGCTCGACCTCGGTGCCCTTGACCTTGCGGGTCGCGTTCATCTTGAAGGACACGCGCTCGAACGCCTCGTCCTTGTACTCACCCTGGCGGAACAGGGCGTTGGTCGGCTGGTCCGACACGCCCAGCTCCTGCTGCGCCTGCGCCAGGAAGCCAGCGGCCTGCTCGTCGATGGTCTGCCGAAGCGCCGGGTCGTTCAGCACGTCCACGTCGATGCTGTACTTGCCGAAGCGATCGGTCTCCGCCAGGTGCGGGAACACCGCGCGGACGTTGTCGGTCACGAACACCTTGCTGCGCTTCACGAGGATGCGGTTGGCCATGATTTAGTTTTCCTCCAGGGTCTCGGGGTCATACCCCAACAGAGTGAGTGCGACGAACGTGTCCACCGGGAGCACGCCGTCTAGTTCCAGTTCTCGCTTTGCTCGCTTGAGCAGTTCGGGCAGGGTCTCCTCCTCATTCACGAACTCGTACTCGGTCATCCGTCCAGCTCCTGCGCGAGGTACTCTTCGATGCCTCGCACATACTGAGGGGACACGTCCCGTGCCCGTCTCGTGATTCGGTCAGCAGTCTCGAGGACCCGCCGGGGGTCCAGCTTGAAGCGCTCGCACACCAGCAGGAAGTTGACGGCCACACCCGTCACGAGATCCCGCTCCTGCGCGAAGCCTTGGTCCTTGGCCTTGCCGAAGAGGTTGATGTAGGCGAACGCCTGCTCCCTCACCCTCGACCAGCGGACGTCGTAGATATCTTGCAGTCTCATACACTCCCCGCGGTAGTGAGAAGAAAACGGGGGCGAGCCGGACCCTCCGGCCCGCTCCCCGCCGCCCCCCTACCGCAGACGGGAGGCTTCTCTTCTTCCAGAGGGGGGGACACACTTCTATGCGAAGAAGCAGTCCGCCTCCAGTACGTGGTCGAGGTCGAACGTCCCCGTGGGGGGAAGGTCCACCTCCACTTGTGCCTCCTCGCGCAGGTCGGCGAGGGGCTCGGTCAGCTGGTACATCAGGACGAACTGCTCCCGCAGTACCTCGGCCAGCTTCTGTACCTGGCCCGCGTGGGTGCCGAAGCTATCGTGCACCATGGCCCAGGACTGAGGACCCACCTCATCCTGCATCGCGTTCACGGTGAGCACGAGGTGCGCCGCGTCCAGCGAGTGGATGAAGTTGGGGGCCAGGCTCCGGCGCTGCCGTGCCTTGTCCAGCTTGTCCCCATCGTACGAGAACCGGACCTTGGTCTTCAGCCCACAGATGCGGGACTCGATCACGCTCGACCGCTGGTCAAGGTACTGCTGCACCACTGGGAACCCGGCGGGCGTGGTCCACGTCACCTCCAGGCCCTCGGCCGCACGCTCCCTCCCCACCTCGGAGAGGAAGTCCTGCCCCTGCTTCGCAGCCACCACCACTTGGTCGATGGCCTGGAAGATGAGGGGAGCGATCCACCGGCAGGCCCCGAAGAAGTTCTCGAACTCCTTCGCGCGTGCCCCGTGGTCCTCGATCAGGTGGTCCACCGCGCCGTGCTGCGTCACCCCGTAGGGCACGGTCATCACGGTGCGCTTGACCAGCTTGCGGTCGATCCCGTACTGGTGCCACGCCAGGGCGTCACGGTCAGTCGGGGCCAGGCGCTCCACCTCAGCGGCCACGAGGTCGGCCACCTGCTGGTAGATGTCGGACGGGGTGGCAGCGGGGGCCAGGTTGGTGGCCTTCGCTCCCTCCTCGTCCCGCAGCAGGGCGCTGTAGTGCTGGAGCCCATTGCAGGACCCGTCGAGCCCCACCGGTAGACAGCTCTCGAACGCCGGGTCCTCCCCGCTGTCGAGGTAGGCAGCCCACTCCAGGCAGAAGGCCAGGAACTGGAAGGGGGCGTCGGCCTCCTCCCACTCCCGGTGGGTGATGGGGTCGTCAGCGATGCGCTGGAACAGCTCGTCGTTGTCGCACACCCAGTCCACCCGCTCATTCAGCGGGGCCTTGTCCTTGCCCCAGCTGTTCGCGCCGTGCACGGCCAGCCAGTAGGCACCCATGTCACCCAACGGCTTGGCCTCGGCGAAGAGCAGCAGCCCCTTGGCCAGGTCGGAGCCCTGAGGGTTCAGCTGGGAGGGCAGGGGGTAGACCCGGCCCCGCCAGTCGAGGTTGTGTGGGAAGTAGATCGCCTCCTCCTTGGTGTGATCCTCGGCCAGCCGCAGGACCTGGCCCACCTGGGTGTACTTAGAGGCGCGCTTGGCCTCGGCGTTGTGTGCGTCCTTCGCAGCACGTCGCCACGTGTTCAGCGCCTCCCGCTCCTCCGGCTCCATGTCCTCCGGCTTGACGTCGGCAGGCCACAGGCCCACCGGCTTCGGCGGGATGGCATCGGCCCGCGTCTGGGGCAGGCCGGCACGTCCACCACCCGCTGCCCACAGGTCCTGCACCACCACGAGCACGTCCTCGTTGATGGCCCAGGGTGTGGCCTGGATGGCGTTGACCGCAGCGTACACGGCGGGCATCTCGGCCTTACGGATGCGGGCCTCGTCCCCCTGAATCCTGCTGCGTACGAAGGGCACCGCCAGGCGCTCGTCGTAGTACCCCCCGTCCTGCTCCGGGCTCCAGTCCAGGGGCGGGACCACCATGGGCCCGAAGATGGGGCGGGCCATGTCCAGGGCGAAGTCCAGGCGGGACTCGAACAGCTCCTGGCCTGCCGAGGTGAGCGCCAGGTAGACGGTGCTCTTGCCCTTCTTGCGGACCATGCGCTTCTCGACCACGCCCCCAACGAAGAGCGCATCGAGCACCAGCAGGCCCACCTTCGCCCGCTCGGTCATGCTCCAGTCCACCCACTGCGAGGTGTAGCTGGCCTTCCCGATCGTGCGCTTGAGGGTGGCGAGCCGGGCACCCAGGTTGGTGCTGGCCCGCTCCGCAGCGGCCCGCTCCAGGCGCTTCCACTGCTTGGGCTCGCGGCGCTTGAACTCCCGCGCCTTCACCTCGCCCTCGATGAAGGCACCGATGCGGTTGGCTACCCACTGGAGCCTCTCGCTCTGGCTGATGCCCTCGATGACCACGGTGGCCCCGATGAGCAGCACCACGTCGTTGTCGAGGCCGGTCGAGCGGAGCTGGGCTGCGCCCACCGTCTGCTGCCTGCCCCTGCGCCCCAGCTTGGCGGCCAGGTGGTCGCGGGCGGTCACGATGAGCGCGGGGACCATCGCCCGCCAGGGGGTGGTCGCGTGCTCGTTGCCCTTGTCGATGGCCGTGTGGATCTCGGCCTCGGCGCGGCGTCTACCTGCGTCTACCATCCCGGCCTC
>JABSQX010000157.1 GCA_013215615.1 Myxococcales bacterium
GAAGGTGAGATCGTGGGGTAGGCGCGGGCCGGGTAGCTCGACGGGGATCTCGTGGCGGAGCTTGCCGTCTTTGGAGACGACCCCGTAGCGCATGTAGGGGGCCTCGTCCCCGTAGCTGAAGTAGAGGAGTTCGCCGGTTCGCGCGTCGACCTTGGGGTGGGCGGAGACGTTGGTGTGCAGCGCACCCCCCCAGTCCTCCCGGCCGCGATCGTCGAGTGTCAGCGGGTCGAGTCGGTAGACCTCGCCCGCGACGTACCAGGTGGCCAGCAACTGGCCGTTGTGGAAGAGGATGTCGGTGTTCGCGGTGTCCTTGATGTAGGGGGCGGGTTGCTCGAGGTCGTAGGGGCCGATCATTCCCGGGAGCAGGGCGCCGCCCGCGCGCTCCTCATCCGCCAGGCCCGTGGTGCGTATCAGGCGGTTGCGATAGCTGGCGCGGCCGTCGCGGAAGTAGACGCCGTGCACCATCCCGTCGCCGTCGAACCAGTGGTAGTGGTTGCTGGGCCGGTGCACGGGGTTGGGGCCGTTGCGCAGGTAGGCGCCGCAAAGTCCCGCCGGGATCTCGCCCTCCACCACCTCGAGATCGTGGCTCGTGGTTTCGTGGATGGTGGGCGTGTAGATGCCGTGGAGGTAGGGGTTGTCGATGTCATCCACCCAGGCCGGGCGGTCCGGGGGGTCGTGGTAAGCGGCCATGTCGAGCCTCGCTGCAGGTCCGGGTGTGGGCGCCACGCGCGGTGGTAATCGAAAGCCTACCGGGATTCGCGGAAATGGAAAATCATCCGGGAAGCCGAGCGGGTCTCGGGTACCCTCCGGCCGCATGAAGGAATCGAACCCGCAAGCCCCGAGCGGCGCTGCGCCCCAAGGGGACAAGCCCGCGGTTCCCGCCGCCACCGTGATCTTGCTGCGAGACACGCCCGAGGGTCTCGCCACGCTTATGCTGCGTCGCAATTCCAAGCTGGACTTCGCGGGGGGCATGTGGGTCTTTCCCGGAGGCCGGGTGGATCCCGAGGATCGCCGGGACGCCGCGGACGACGAGATGGCGGTCGCGCGCGTGGCTGCTGCCCGCGAGGCCCAGGAGGAGTCCGGGTTGCTGGTGGCCCCGGAAGCGATGCTCACTTTTTCGCACTGGATGCCACCCGCGATCAGTCCCAAGCGCTTCTCGACATGGTTTTTCGCGGCCGCCGCCAGCGCGGAGGCCGTCAAGATCGATGACGGGGAGATCAAGGCCCACGCCTGGATGCGCCCCGCCGACGCCTTGCAGCGCCGCGACGCCGGCGAGATCGAGTTGGCGCCGCCCACCTGGGTGACCCTCCACGAACTTCGCGAATGGCCGGACGTGCAATCCGCGCTGCGCGGGATCGCTGCGCGCACGCCCGAGCACTTCACGACCCGGGTGGCGCGGGATGCAGAGCGCCTCATGGCGCTGTGGCACGGGGACGCGGGCTACGAGGACGGCGACGTCGAGCGATCCGGCCCGCGACACCGCCTGTGTATGGGGCCTTCTCCCTGGCGGTACGAGCGCGGCTGAGCGCCGGTTCCCCTCAACTCTCCTTCAGCGCAGGCAGGACCTTCGAAGCCAGCAGTTCGAGGGTCTCCCAGCCGTACTTCGGGGGCAGGCCGCCCGAGAGCGGTTGGGTCATCAGCGCGCCGCTCTTGCGAATGTGGGCCACGGCCTCGTCGGGGGTGAAGACCCGGTAGGCGCCGTTCTCGGCGCGCAGGGACTCCACGTCCAAAGCCGACGACTTGCTCAAGGCGCCCGCATCCCCCATCCATGCGGCATACATGTGGGCGTCGTGGAGCAGGTGCGGGCCGATCTCCGCCCAGGTGCGATCCGGATCCTCCGACACGAAGCCCGAGGCCACGGGGTCTTCCGCGGGGCCGATGAATATCCCGGGCGTGGTGCCCGCTTCCTGGCAGGCCGCGAGGTAGATGGGCTCGAGGGCCGGGTCGTCGGCTTGCAGGAGCACCCCCATGCCGAAGCGTGCGGCACGCTTCACCACCACCGGGCTGGCGCCCCCCATCAGCAGCGGAGGTCCGCCGGGGGTGAGGGGGGGTGGGGTCACGTGGACCTGCCGGCCCTCGTACTCGAAGGGCTCCCCCGCGAAGGCCTGCTGGATCACCCGCAGGCACTCCTCCATGCGCCGGCCCCTTCCCTTGTAGGAATGGCCGAACATCGCGTACTCCTCGGGTCGGTAGCCCACCGCGCACACGAAGCTGGCGCGGCCGCCGCTCAGGATGTCGAGTACGACCATCTGCTCCGCGAGGGAGACCGGATCGTGAAGGGGCGCCAGGGTGGCGGCGATCTGGATCGGCACGTCGCGGGTACGCGCCGCCATGGCCGAAGCCAGTAGGAAGGGGGCGGGCAGGTAGCCGTCCGGCGAGGCGTGGTGCTCGGAGACCAGCAGCGACGCGCAGCCGTGCTGGTCCCCCCACTCGGCCATGTCCACGGCGGCCGTGTAGAGCTCTCGCGTAGATGCGCCCGTGCTCGGCGCCCGCATGTCGAAGCGCATGGTAAACATGGCAGCCCCCTACTCCTTCAGGCAGTCCTGGATCCAACCCGCCATCACGCCGTACATGCCCTCGATGGCCCCACCGGCCTCGGCCTCGCTGGCGCCATCGGGCTCGAAGTCGCAGCTCCAGGAGAGGCGCGCCTCGCCGCCGTCGTCGCTGACGGTCATCGTCGAGCAGTAGCGGCTCACCGGAAAGGGAACCCCTTCCGGGATCGAGTAGGTGATGGAGCGCCCCTCCTCGTCGATGCTGTCGAGGATCTCCCGGATGCTGCCTCCCTCGGGATTGCCGAGGATGCGCGCCATGCCCGGTCCGTCGCCCTCGACCTGGGCGGTCTCCGAGGCGCCCGGGATCCAGCGCACGTTCCCAAAATCCTTCACCAGTTCCCAGAGCGCGTCGGGGCTCACGGGAAGCGTCTTCTCCACCACGATGTTGGCCATCTTCGATCTCCTTGGGTTGCCTGCGCCCCCGACTCCCTCGCCGCGCCCGCTCGGGGCGGCGAATCCATGCGGGGGACGGAAGCGGGGCGGAAGGTAACGTGGCTGGCGCCTGCTGGGCAGGGCCATTGCAGGGCCCGGGTTCGGCTCAGCGGTCCCAGTGCTCGCCCGAAGCGCCTTCGGCGGCGGCCCCGATTTCGATCAGTTCGGCGATCTCGCCATCGTCGTACCCGCACTCGGCGAGGATCGCGCGGCTGTGGGCGCCGGCCAGGGGAGGCGGGCCGGGGATCGAACTGTCGGCCTCCGAGAAGCGCACCGGGTAGCGGAGCAATTCCAGGGGGCCGTCGCTCTCGTGGACGACGCGCTCGCTGAGTTGCAGGTGCTGCACCTGCGGGTCCGCGAAGACCTCGTCGACCGCCAGCACCGGGCCGCAGGCCACCCCCGCGGCGTTCATGCGCTCCACCCAATGGTCGACGGGATGGAGGGCGAGGGTGGATTCGATCTGCGCGCGCAGGGCCTCGCGCTCGCGCAGGCGCGCCGATGCGCTTTGGAAGCGCGGATCCTCGCGGAGGGTCGCGTCGCCCAGGGCCTCCGCGAAGGCCTCCCAGTGCAATGCCGGGGCCAGGTTGAGCCAGCCGTCGGCGGCCCGAAAAGTGCCCATGGGGAAGATGCTGGGATGGTCGTTGCCCGCGCGCTGCGGGACCTCGCCATCCACCAGCCAGCGCACGGCCTGGAAGTCCATGAAGTTCACGGCGGCCTCGAGGAGGGAGGTGTGCACCCACTGACCGCGGCCGCTGCGCTCGCGGGCCAGCAGGGCGGCGAGTACCGCCTGGGCGAGGAAGGTGCCCGCTGCCGTGTCCGAGATCGCGATGCCGGCCCGCTGGGGCTCTCCGTCGCGAGCTCCCGTCACGCTCATCAGGCCCGACAGACCCTGGGCGATCTGGTCCACTCCGGCGCGATCCGCGTAGGGGCCGTCCTGCCCGAAGCCGGAGATGCTCGCGTAGACGAGGCGCGGATTGTGGGCGCGCAACGTCTCGTAGTCGATGCGGAGGCGGTGCTTGACGGGGGCGCGGAAGTTCTCGACCAGCACGTCGGCGCGCTCCACCAGACGCAGCAACGCCTCGTAGCCGCGTGGATGCTTGAGGTCGAGGAGCAGCGAGCGTTTGCCGCGGTGCAGGTTGTGGGCGTCTGAGCCGCCGAGGTCGGGGCGCCGGGGGTCCGAGACGCGGATCACCTCGGCACCCAGATCGGACAGCTGTCGAACGCAGGTGGGGCCCGCCCGTGCCAGCGTGCAGTCCAGCACGCGGATTCCGGCCAGGGGGCGGGGCAGGGAGGGCGGCATCTCGGGCCGAGCTTAACCGCGCGCGGGGAGGGTGGTCACCCTCGTGCGCACGAGCTCTTGGCCCCGGACCGCGCAGGTGCCGGAACCCGTCGGGCGGGCTGGCCTATACTCGCGTCGTCGCGGCAGCGCTCGAAGCTCGAGATTGAAGCCGCCTGGACAGGAGGATCGAATTGGGCCGTCGACTGTCTTCGGAGCAGGTGGTTCGGCCGGCGAAGTTCGCTCACGTGGTCCTGCGCACGCGAAAGCTCGAGGAGAGCATTGCCTGGTACCGGGATCTGGTGGGGATGGAGGTCGTCTTCGGCAACGATTTCGCCGCCTTCCTGAGCTACGACGATGAGCACCACCGCCTTGCCCTGGTGCAGACGCCGCAGGAGCAGCCGTCCCCGCCCGGTGCCGCGGGCCTCGATCACGTGGCCTACACGTTGCGCGACCTGGGCGAGCTGCTGGGCACCTACCGTCGCCTGGCCGCGCGCTCCATCCTGCCCGTCTGGTCCATCAACCATGGGCCCACCACCTCCCTCTACTACCAGGATCCGGATGGCAACCGGGTGGAGTTGCAGGTCGACAACTTCGAGAGCGCGGAGGAGGCCAACGCCTGGATGCATTCCGGGGCCTTCGAGAAGAACCCCATCGGCGTCGAGTTCGATCCCGAGGAGTTGGCGGCGCGCTACGAGCAGGGGGAAGCGATGACAGTGTTGCTGGCGAGGGGTGACGCTTGAGCGGCTCGACCCGCGAGGCGCTGGTGGCTAGCGCGCGCGAACTGGCCCCCAGCATTGCGACCCGGGTGGAGAAGACGGCTTCGCTGCGCCGCGTGCCCGAGGAGAGCTTCGAGGAGTTCCGCGCGAGCGGCCTGCTGCGCACCTTCGTGCCCACTGCCTTCGGGGGCCATGCCCTGCCTCTTGCCAGCGTGATCGAGACCTCGCGGGAGGTCTCGGCGGTCTGCGGTTCTTCGGGTTGGTGCCTGGCGATCTGCACGCTCCACAACCTGATGGTGAATGGTTTTCCGCAAGCCGCGCAGGAGGAGGTCTTCGGCAGCCTCCGGGATCCGGTGGTCTGCGGGGTCTTCATGCCCGGCGGTCAAGCCGTGCGGGAACCCGGTGGCTACCGCTTGAGCGGCGCCTGGAATTTCGCGAGCGCCTGCGACCATGCCGACTACGCGATCCTGGCCGCCTTTATGGTTCCGGAAGCGGGTGCCGGCCCCAAGGGCGTGGCGAGTTTCCTGGTGCGTCGCGAAGATTTCTCGATCGAGGACAACTGGTTCGTGGCGGGGCTCGAAGGCACGGGGAGCAAGCGGGTGATCGTGGAAGATCTCATCGTGCCCGAGAACTGGGTGATGCCGCTCGTCGAGGCGAACGTCGCGGGCGGCCCGCCGACAGTCCCGAACACGCGCGGGCTTCCCACCCGCTCCGTGGCGACTCTGGGTCTTGCCGGCGTGCCCATCGGCATCGCGAAGGGGGCGCTGCAGACCTTCCGGGATCGGCTGGCCGGCAAGCTGCGCGTCGCCAGCATTCGCAGCGCCTCCGAACAGGTGGCCGCCCAGCTTCGCCTCGCTGAATCCGCGGCGGAGGTCGATGCCGTGGAACTGATGGTGCTCCGGGACTGCGAGGAGATGGAGCGCAAGGCGGCCGCCGGCCAGGAAGCGAGCCTCGAGGAGCGCGGCCGTTACCGGCGCGACGCCGCCTTTGCGTTCCAGACCTGTGCGCGAGCGGTGGCCCGCTTGCTGCCGGCCGCGGGCGCCCAAGCGATCTTCCAGGAGGGTTCCCTGCAGCGCGCGATGCGCGACACCCAGGTACTGGCCACCCACATGGTCGCCGACTGGGACATGGGACGCGAGAGTTACGCGCGCGCTTTGCTCGATCTCCCGGTGGACGACCCCGCCTTCTGAGCCGCCGCGGAGCCCGGGCGTAGAGCGCGAGGAGGTGAGCATGGCGAAGCGGGCGGAGCCGGTTCGCATTCCCGTGCAGGCACTCGACGAAGAGACGCTGCGCGGGTTGGTCGAGAGCTTCGTGAACCGGGAAGGCACCGACTACGGCCGCGTCGAGCAGAGCTTCGAGGCCAAGGTGGCTGATGTCATGCACCAACTCGAGCGCGGCGAGGCCGAGATCGTCTTCGACCCCGAGACCGAGAGCGTTACCATCCTCCCGCTCTGATGACGGCCTGTCGAATCGGGTGTCCGGATCGACTCGGGGTCTTCCGATCATCGCAGGGGTTTGGGGGGAATGCCCCGAGGCGGTAGCTTCCATTTCATGGCGGAAGCACCGGTGCTCGATCCCTATCTCGGGCGCATCCACGACGTCGACTCGCACCTGCAGGTGGCGATGCGGCGTTACCCCGAGCTGATGGGGGAGAGCGGAGAGCGCATCTATCGCCGCTTCAAGGATTTCGCGGGCAATTCCGACTACGCGAAGCTCCTCGACCCCGAGGAGGGCGAAGAGCCCGCCAGCGAACACTCGATCTGGAACGTCAAGGGTCCGCGGGCGCCCGGGGCGGGGACACCCGAAGGACGTCTCGACACGCTGGACCGCATGGGCATCGCGCGCCAGGTCGTCTTCCCCCAGGTGCTGGTGTGTCTTCCCGCCTGGGGGAAGGGCGAAGCGGCGCTGCAGACGGTGCGCGACTACAACGATCTCTGCGCGCACTGGGGCCGCGAATCCGGGGGGCGGCTGCGGCCGGTGGGCTTGCTGAACGTGCGCGAACTGGAGCCCGCCCGCGTGGAACTCGAGCGCGCCCTGGCGGCCGGGCTGCGGGCCTTCCTGCTCCCGGACGGCATCCCTCCCGGCGGCTTCTCGCCGGCGGCGCCCGAAGTAGATCCGCTGTGGGCACAGCTCGCCGAGGCTCGGGCCTGCGCGCTGCTGCACGTGGGCGGTCATCTCGAGTACCGGCGCCACGCGGCCTGGGACGACGCGGAGCTTCTGCAGAGCGGCGGCGCCGGGGCGGGCGAGACCGTCAACCCGCACGCGCTGGCGACCCTCCACCAGGCGCCCGAGAGCTATCTCGCGGCACTCACCCTGGGAGGAGTCTTCGAGCGCCATCCCGAGCTGCGCGTGGGCTCCATCGAGCAGGGCGCGGGCTGGGTGGGGCCCCTCGCCGAGCGCATGGACACCACCTTCGACCTGGGCCTGGCGCGCCGGGCCCGGGAGGTTTGCTCGCTGCGCCCCTCGGAGTACCTGCGCCGCAGCTTCCGGGCCACGCCCTTCGTGACCGAGCACGTGGGGCGCATGATCGAGCGCTTCGGCCTCGAGGAAGTCTACTGCTTCTCCACGGACTTCCCGCACCCCGAGGGCGGACGCGATCCGCTTCCGCGCATGACCGCCACTCTCGCGGGCCACGGCGAGGCGGTGCTGGAGCGCTTCCTGGTAGACAACGCCCGCTTGCTCTTGGATCCCTGAGCGCGCTCGCGCCCTTCGCCGTTCAGTAGCTCGGGCGTTTTCCGCCCACCACCGAGACGCGTTCGCCCCGGCGACTGTGGGGGTAGTAGTCCCAGACCGCGTGATGCTGGGTGCAGCGATTGTCCCAGAGCGTGAGCGTGTTCGGCAGCCACTGGACCCGGCAGTGCAGGCGCGGGGTCTCCGCGATGTGGCGGTACAGCATCTCGAGCAGCGCGCGGCTCTCCCGGCGCGAGAGGTCCGCGATGTGGGAGGTGAAGCCGCTGTTCACGTAGAGGATCTTCGCGCCGCTGTTCGGGTGACGGATCACCACCGGGTGCTCGGAGCGCGGGTAGCCGCCTTCCGGGGGCTTCGACCCGTAGGCGCCCACGTAGGGGAGGGCGCCGTCGTGGACGGCGCAGAGACCGCCGAGGAAGGCCTTCATGGGCTCCGAGAGGAGTTCGTAGGCGAGGGCCATGTTGGCGTAGAGCGTGTCCCCTCCGCCGCATTCGGGCGTCTCGCTCATGTACAGGATCGAGAGGAAGGGCGGAACCTCGTCGCAGGTGACGTCCGTGTGCCAGCCGTCGCCCGCCGTGTACGCGGAGTCGGCCTCGGTAATCACGGGAAGGATCTCGGGATCGCTGCCCCGGTGCCCGCCCTTGTGCATGGGGTGCGAGTGCAGTCGCCCGAAGCGTCGTCCGAAATCCTTGTGCTGGTCGCGGTTGAGGGTCTGATCGCGAAACACCAGGACCATCCAGTCGAGGAAGGCCTGCTGAAGATCCCGAAACTGCGGCGCGTCGAGGGGCTTGGAGAGGTCCAGTCCCAGGATCTCCGCGCCCAGGTGGGGGGTCAGGCTCCGGACTTCGAAGGACGCGTACTCGGTACGGCGTTCCGGAGCTTCCACGTGCTTCGATGTCGTCGCGAGCATGCTCGCCTCTTCGGGAGGGATCGGAACGGGAGCGAGTATAGGGACTCGGATGCCGCGGGGCCTTGGCGCAGCCGGGCCCGGGCCTCTCAGCCTGCGGGTGAGATCAGAGCGTGGCGCCGTCGCTCCGGGTGGGCGCGAGTTCCACGACCCGGAAGCCGGTGGGCTCGTTGACCAGGCCGAAGTCCACGTGCTGGCCCACGCGGAACTCCGTGAGCGGGATGTCGGGGGAGACCGAGAAGGTCATGGTCATCGCCGGCATCAGGCCGGGTACCTCTTCGTGGGCGAGGACGATCTCGTGCCGAGGGACGTTCGCCGCGCGGATGTTCCCGCGGCTTCGATAGATGGTCTCTGCCTCCGCAGCGGCAGGCGCTACGCGCGCCAGGGGTCGGTCGCCTCTGCTTCCGCGGACCGCGAAGCGCCGGATGGTCTCCTTCAGGTCCTGGACGTTGGAGAGAGCGGGAAGCGCAGCCCAGCGGTTGGTGAGGTCGTTTCCGAAGGTGAGGATTCCCGAGTGTTGGGTCTTGTCCGCATCGATCACGGGGTCGAGATCGTAGACCCCCATGCGCCTGCGAAGCAGCTCCGTTTCCTCGTAGTCGCCGCGCAGGTAGAGCCAGCCCTCGTGAGAGCCGAAGGCCTTCCAGTAACGGAGCAGGGCTTCCGGGGTGTCGTTCTCCGGGTCGAGACTGATGGAGAGGAAGGTGACGTCACGGCCCACGGCTCCCCGAAAGGCTTCGTGGAGGCGCACGAGGTTCGAGGTGGTGCCGGGGCAGACGAGCGCGCACTGGGTGAACATGAAGTTGACCACCACGGAGCGATCCTCGATCAGGTCGTCGAAGAAACGGAACTCCCGGCCGTGTTGATCGGTGAGCGGGATGTTCGGGAAGGGGTCGGAGGCCTTTCCCCGAGTGGGCCGGGGCTCGAGCCGAGCCGCCACCGCCGCGAAGTCGATTTCCGGGAGGAGGGGAGCGGCGGGCGGGCCCTGTGCCGAGCAACCCAGCAGCAAGAGGCTCGCGGTCAGTGCGGCAACGATCTTCATGGTATCAGATAAAGCTTATCATAATAACATTTAATATGGTATTTTTTATGAATGGGCTTCGAATACGATCTCTCGCCGCCGCACGAAGCGGCGCGCCCCAGCCCGGGGCCGGGTAACGCGCGGTGACGCTCTCCGCGCCGGCGCTCGAGGCACCCGCGGCCATCCCCCCGGAGTCGCTCGCGGTCGTTCCCGATGCCCAGGCGGCGCGCCGACTGGCCAGGAGCTACCGCGAACTGCTTCTCGAAAACCTGGCTCACGCGCTCGACCACGCCGAGGCCGGCCTCGAGGTCGAGGTCCCCTCCCTGCGCGAGCGCATCGCCTCCCTCGACCCCTCGCGGCGCTTCTCCCCTGCAATCTACCTGGGGTTCTGGCAGCTCAGCGAAGCTTTCCGCTCGGGGGTCTCCGAGCAGGTGGTCGACGCATTGCAATGGCTCTGCGCGCTCACGGAGCGGGATATCTTCGACTCCCGTTTTCACATCGGCTCCATCCTGGGCGAGTGGTGGGAGGAACCCTTCGTCCGAGAACTCCGCAAGCCCCCGACCGATGGGCACCGGGAGGGAGACGTGGTCCTCCAGCCATTGCTCGAGGCCGATCTGACGGATTTCGAGGAGGTTCACGAGGATGCGTTGCGCCTGATCGAGGAGGCCGACGAGGGAATGTGGGGGGAGATCACCGAGTACGTGAGCCGGCTGAAACTCTTTGTGGGACAGGGGATTCACGCGGTGAGTTCGCCGAGGGTCTTCGGCGCCGTCTACCTGCAGTTGCCGCCAGAACCGACACCGCTGGGTCCCTACTGCCTCGAGCACCTGGTCCACGAGGCTTCGCACCTCGCCCTCAACGCCTTGATGGCACACGACCCCCTCCTCGAGAATCCCGAGGAAGTCCACGCGGCGCCCATCCGGCCGGATCCGCGTCCCCTCTACCAGGTGCTCCACGGCACCTTCGTGCTGGCCCGGAACCTGCGCGTCTACACGCGCCTCGCCGAGCGGCGCCCGGAGGAGTTTCCGCTGGGCGAGGCCTTCGAGCGCTCGGCGGAGGCCTACGCGCGCGGTTACGGGACGCTCGCGGCCGTCGCTGCCTGGACGACGGTGGGGGAGGCGCTCTTCTCCTCCTTCGAGGCGCCCGGGGAACTCGCCTGAGCAGCAGACCCAGGGCAGGGCAGCGTCCGCAGCGCCGAACTTGCAGCGGAAGTGGGGCACAGAGGCGATCCAGCGGGCGATGCGCGGGCCGCGCCGCTCGCCCGCGGGGAAAAAAAACCGTATTCCAATGTTAAATTAATATCGAATCTGATAGAATAATACAGAACGGGTGCGTAGTGATTGCGTCGAC
>JABSQX010000158.1 GCA_013215615.1 Myxococcales bacterium
CGTCGTCAACGATCTGGGCAGCAGCCTGCAGGGGCGCGGCGAGAGCCGCGGCCCGGCGGACGAGGTAGTGGCGGAGATCGAGGCGCTCGGAGGCGAGGCACTCGCCAGTTACGCGGACGTCGCCAACCACGAAGAGGCCGCGCGCAGCGTGGGCGAAACCCTCGCCGCCTTTGGACGCGTCGACGTGTTGGTCAACAATGCCGCCGTCTCGCGTAGAGGCCCGCTGCTCGAACTCGACGAGGAAGGCTGGGACCTCACCATCGATACCCACCTGAAGGGCAGCTTCAACTTCATCCGGCACGCCGCCCCGCACATGCTCGCGCAGGGGAGCGGCAGCATCATCAACACCACTTCCGGCGCCGCGTTCATTCCGACCGCCCGCAGCGGCGTCTACGCGGCCGCGAAGGGGGGGGTCCTCTCCCTGATGATGAGTCTCTCCGTCGAATTTGCGCCCCAGCAGGTGCGCGTCAACTGTGTCTCTCCGGGTCTCACCGCCACCCGGCTTGGAAACACGGCCTTCGAGGACATGCAGCAGGCCTTCGGGCTCTCCGAGACGGAATTGGTCGAGCAGATCGGCGCCCCCCAGTCGCCCGCCGCGCTGGCGCCGCTGGCAGTCTTCCTCGCCTCAGACGCCTCCCGCGAGATCAGCGGGCGGACCTTCGAGGTGGTGGGCGAGAGCATCCACCTCGTCACCGCGCCCACCCGCAGCCGTACTTTCGTGAAGCCCGGAGGCTGGTCGGCGGAGGATTTCTTCGACTCCTTCCCCCGCCGCTTCGAGGGCTGAGGGGGCAGGGGTCTTCGCGACCCGCTCCGCTTCGACGATCTCTCCCAGCACCTTTGCGTCGTGGCCGGCCGGCCTTCTGGACCTCCTCGAGCACCTCAGTCCTCGCGGCTCGCGAGATCCGCGCGAAGCGTCCGGGCAGCCCGGAGGTAGAAGAAGCCCGCCAAGACGTTGGCCACACCGACGACGAGGAGCGCGTAACGCAGCGAGAGGGAGCCCATGCTCACCGCGAAAGTGTCACTCAGGATGCCCACCAGCTGGGGGCCCGCACCGAGGCCAATCAGGTTGACGAGCATGAGGTGGATGGCCACCGCCTGGGCGCGCATGCGCACCTTCACGAGCGCCTGAGTGACCGCAAACATGGGCCCCACGTAGCCTGCGCCGAGAATCGTGTGGGGTCCGTAACACGCCAGTGCCCAGCCGGTGTCATCGATCAGCAGGAAGCCCAGCGTGAAGGGCAGGGGCAGCAGGCAGGTGATCGCCGGCAGCCACACGTACCAGCGGGCTTCTCGCGTGGTCAGGCGGTCGCAGAGCTTCCCCACGAGGAAGACCCCCGCGGCCCCACCCGGCCCGGCAATCAGGGCGAGCCAGGTGCCGATCTCCGCCGTCCCCATCCCGTGGACCCGCCCCAGGAAGGCAGGGGCCCAGATCGCGAAGCCGTAGGACGCCAGGGCGTGGAGGGCGCCTGCGAGTTGGAGGTAGACGAAGGAGCGCCGCGCCAGCAGGAATCGAAGCAGTTCGGGGACCGGCACGCTGCGGGTGTCCACCGGGGCCGATTCGCTGAGACCCCGCTGAGGCTCCCGCACCGTGAGTCGCACCACCACCGCCAGCACCAGCCCGGGCAATCCCACCACGAAGAAGGCCGTCCGCCAGTCGAAGTACTCCGAGATCCAGCCACCGGCCAGGAAGCCGATCATGACGCCCACGTAGGTTCCCATCGCGTAGACCGCGAGGGCGGTGGACCGCCGCTCCGGGGGGAAGTAGTCGGAGATCAGCGAGTGGGCGGGCGGCGTGCAGCCGGCCTCGCCCACCCCGACACCCACGCGCGCGATGGCGAGCTGGGCGAAGCTGCGCGCCAGGCCCGAGACGGCCGTCATCGCACTCCAGAGCGCAATCCCCAGGGCGATGATGGTGCGGCGGTTGCCGCGATCCGCCCAGCGCGCGATGGGCAATCCCGCCAGGGCATAGAAGATCGCGAATGCGAAGCCCGTCAGGAAGCCCATCTCGGTGTCGGAGACACCCAGGTCGCTCTTGATGGGGTCGAGCAGGATCGCCAGGATCTGCCGGTCGATGAAGTTGAAGACGTAGACGACGAAGAGAACGCCGAGCACGTAGCGCGAATAGCCCGGCGACGGAAGAGGCGACGGTCCTTCGCGCGGGTCGGAGCTCTCGCTCAACGCTCCTCCTGGAGGGTCACCGTGCTGCTGGTGCGACGCATGTACGCGAAGTGGGGCAGGTGGGCGAGTTGGCCTCCGTCCACCGAGATCGTCTGCCCGGAGACGTAGCCGGACTCGTCCGAGGCCAGGAAGAGCGCCGCCCGGGCGAGGTCTTCGGGTTCCCCCAGGCGATCGACGGGACTGTGGCTGCGCACCTCGTCCTGGATCTCCTGCGGGCACGCGCGTTTCACCGCGGGCGTCAGGATCATACCCGGTGAAAGCGTGTTGCAGCGGATGCCCTGGTGGCCGCACTGGGTGGCGATGAAGAGCGTCAAGGCGTTGACGCCCGCCTTCGCCACGCCATAGGCGGACTGCGAGAGATCCGCGGCCAGCGACTGGTTGGAGGAGGTATTGATGATGGAGCCGATCCCGGCCCGCGCCATGTGGGGAATGGCGTGCTTCGCGCAGAGCATGGGGCCGCGCAGATCCACCGCCAGCGCGTGATTCCACACCTCGATGTCCATGTTCTCGATGCTGCCGTCCCGCGACAACGTCTCGATGCGGGTGTCGGCTGCGTTGTTGAAGAGCACGTGCAGCCCGCCGAATTCCGCGACGCAGGCCTCGACCATGGCTTGGATGGCGGCCTCTTCCGCGATGTCCACGCCCTGGGCGAGCGCCCGCCCACCCTCCTTGCGGATGCCTGCTGCCACCTGTTCGGCGCGCTCCGCGTCGAGATCCGCCACCACGACGGCAGCGCCCTCCTGGGCGAAGAGTTCGCAGGCCGCCCGGCCGATCCCCGAAGCGCCCCCGGTCACGATGGCCACCTTGTCGTCGAGTCGTCCCATGGTTCCAGCTCCTCCTCCAAACTCTCAGGCAGTCTCGAAGTGCAGAATCGCGCGGCCGATCCCCCGGCCCGGCACCAACTGGTTGCGCAGCACACTCTGCTCGTCGACCCGCCAGGGTCCCAGGCGGGCCAGCATTTCCTCGAGAGCGATCCGGGCCTCCATGCGCGCCACGGCGCTGCCCAGGCAGTAGTGGATGCCGTGACTGAAGCCCAGGTGGGTGCGGTTCTCGGGACGCGTCACGTCGAGCCGGTCGGGATCGTCGAAGTGCTCCGGATCGCGGTTTCCCGAGGCGAAGAGCATCAGCACCTGGCTTCCCTTCGGCATGCGAACCCCGTGAAGGGTCAGGTCGCGGGTGGTGGTGCGCGCGAGGCCCTGCACGGGCGAGACGAAGCGCATCAACTCGTCGACCGCTCCCTGGGAGAGCAACTCGGGCTGCTCCATCAGTAGCTGCAATTGCTCCGGGCGGCGCCAAAGCTCGATCGCCGAGTTGCTGATCAGGTTGATGCTGGCGTGTTGACCGGCCACGAGCAGCAGGGAGCAGAAGCCCAGCACCTCGGCGTCGGTGAGGGCGGATTCTTCGTCGGCCGCCCGAAAGACCCGGCTCACCAGGTCGTCGCCGCCATGCTCGCGGCGCTTTGCGATGAGCTGCCGAAAGTATCCCTCCAACTCTTCATAGGCGCGCAGCGCTCCGTCTCCCACGAACTCGGCCCCCGCGTTGACGGCGTGGTTCCAGCGCAAGAAGTCGCCGCGATCCGCGGGGTCGATGCCCAGGACCTCGGCGATCACCAGGCTGGGCAGCTCCCGCGCGAAGTCGCCGACGATGTCGAAGCTGCCCTTCGCTACCAGGGGCTCGAGGAGTTCCACCGTGCGCTCGCGGAAGACCGGCTCCAGGCGTGCGACGGACTGCTCGGTGAGCGCGCGCGTCAGGATCGCGCGCAGCGTGTCGTGCCGCGGCGGGTCCATGTTCATCAGGTTCACGGGCAACTGGCTGCTGTCGATGCCGATCAACACGCCCCCGGCAGACGAGTAACTGTCCTCGTCGGCGGCGGCGGCCACGATGTCCGCGTAGCGGCTCAGCATGAAGTAGGGGGGATCGCCGCGCGCGTAGACGGGCGCGTCACTGCGCAGTGCGCTGTAGCTGGGATAGGGGTCCTCCCAGCAGCGGGACGCGTAGGGGTCGAAGTTGGGAAGCTGCATGATCGGAACTCGATGATCCGCTGACGAAACGGCCCGGCGCCCGTCAGGGCATATAGGCCTGCCCGCCGTCCACCGCGATGCTCTGACCGCTGATGTAGCCGGCGGCGCTCGAACACAGGAAGGCCGCAACTTCGCCGATATCCTGCTCGCACTCGCCGACCCGCTTCATGGGGATGGTGGCGATGAAGGCCGCCGACTCCTCGGGGTTCTCCTCGATCCAGCGGGCAAGCCCGGGGGACTTCGCGTGGGGGAGCAGCACGTTGGTGCGGATGTTCGCCGCCCCCCACTCGCTGGCCGCAGCGCGGCTCAGCGCCCGGATCGCTTCCTTGACCGCCGCGTAGGATCCGTAGTTGGCGGCATCCCAGCGGCGCGCCGCGGTGCTGGCCAGGTTCACGATGGAACCATCTCCCTGAAGGTGAGGATGACAGAGCTTCATCATGCGGAAGGTCGCCAGGGGCCCGGAGTTCCAGCCCGCCTCCAGCATCTCGTCACTCACGTCGAAGAGGGAGCCCAAGGGCACCTCCTGGGCGTTGTTGACGAGAATCTGCAGGCCCCCGAAGCGCTCGAGGGTCGCGTCCAGGCAGGCGCGCAGATCGCCGGCCTGCTTGACGTCGCCCCCCACCGCCAGCGCCGTGCCGCCCCGCTCCTCGATCAACTTGCAGGTGGCCTCCACCTTCTCGAAGGTGCGCCCCATCAGCGTCACCTGGGCGCCGTGGCGCGCCAGTGCCAGCGCGATGCCCTGGCCCACGCCCTGCCCCGCTCCCGTCACGATGGCGGTCCTTCCACTCAGCATGCTGGATCCTCCCTCAGCCACGTCGATGCCCGCGCGGGACATCGCTCGCGGAGTCACTCTCGAGCCGGGGCGTCGACTCGACGCCGCCGGCCGCGTCGCCTCAGCGCAGCGAGCGGAAGCACTCCCTCAATTCGTCGACGAAGACCTCGGGTTGCTCGAAGGCCGCGAAGTGGCCGCCCTTCGCGAGCTCGTTCCAATGCAGGAGCGAGCCGAAGTGCTTCTCCGCCCAGCGCTTCGAGGAACGGAAGATCTCCTTGGGAAAGATGCTGCAGCCCACGGGGACCTTGACGCTCTCCATGGGCGGGGTGTTGAAGCTCTCCCAGTACAGGCGCGCCGAGGAGGCCCCCGTCCCCGTCAGCCAGTAGAGCATCACGTTGTCGAGCAGCTCGTCGCGGCCCAGGGCGTTCTCGGGGTGGCCCTGGCAGTCCGTCCAGGCCCAGAACTTTTCGAGGATCCAGGCCGCCTGGCCGGCGGGTGAATCCACCAGCCCGTAGCCGAGCGTCTGGGGCCGCGTGCTCTGCTGCTTCGAGTAGCCGGAATCTTTGTCCTGGTAGTGCTGCATGCCGGCCAGCGCGGACTGCTCGCCCTCGGTGAGATCGTTCATCGTCTCCGGATCCGGGGGCACGATGGGCATGTTGAGATGGATGGCCGCGCAGTGCTCGGAGTCCTGGATGCCGATACGGGTGGTCACCATGGCCCCCCAGTCGCCCCCCTGGGCGACGTAGCGCGCGTAGCCGACGCGCGACATCAGCTCCGCCCAGGCATCCGCGATGTGCGCCACCCCCCACCCCGAATCGACGGCCCGGTCCGAGAAGCCGTAACCCGGCAGCGAGGGGCACACCACGTGGAAGGCGTCGGCCGCGTCGCCGCCGTGGGCCGTCGGATTGGTGAGGGGCTCGATGACCTTGTGGAACTCCACCACCGAACCCGGCCAACCGTGGGTGATGACGATGGGGAGCGCGTCCTCGTGGGGCGAGCGCACGTGGATGAAGTGGATCCCGCAACCGTCGATGCTCGTCTTGAACTGCGCGAAGCGGTTGAGGGCCGCCTCCCGTTCTCGCCAGTCGTACTTCTCCGCCCAGTACGCGCAGACCTCCTGCACGTAGGCGAGCGGAATGCCCTGGGACCAGTCGTCGACGGTCTCGGCATCGGGCCAGCGCGTCGCGCCGAGGCGGCGACGCAGATCTTCGAGCTGCGCGTCGGGGATCTCGATCTTGAAGTCGGTGATCTCGCTGTCGCTCATGGGGGGCTCCTCCGGGGGTTCGCGAAGTCCCTGCACTCTACACTTCTCGCGACCGCGGGGCCCAAGGCGCCCGCCCCGGAGCTTCCCGGTTAGCTGCGATACCCTGCCGACCCACGGAGGCGCGATGCAGGGCGCGGCCAGCAACGGGACCCCCTTCTCGGGCTGGCGGATCGTCTGGACCGTCGCTCTCGCGCAGGCGTTGGGACCGGCCCTGATGAGCCCGGTCGGCGTCTTCATGACCGAGCTCCAGGCGGAGTTCGGAGCCAGCCGTGCCGCCGTCAGCCTGGGCGGCCCGATCCTGGCCGGCATGATGATGCTGGTCGGTCTCGTGCTGGGGCCGCGCCTGGATCGCGGACCGATCCGCCGCATCATGCTCTGGGGCGTCGGCATCATGCTGGCTGCCTTGCTGGCCCTCTCCCGGGGCCGCAGCCTGGGTGAGATCGGCCTGTTCCTGGCCGTGGCCAGCGTGGGCATGAGCATGTATGGCCACCTGCCCGCCCAGGTTCTGCTGGTGAACTGGTTTCGACGCCTGCGAGGCCGGGCGCTGGCGGTCTCCACGATCGGGATGAGCGGGTCGGGGTTTCTGCTTCCCCCGCTCTGCGCCCTGCTGATCGCGAGCGTGGGCTGGCGGGACACCATCTCGCTCATCGCGGTAGCAGCCGCAGCGCTCTGCGTTTTCCCAATCGCGTCCTTCGTGGTCAATCGGCCCGAGGACGTGGGACAGCATCCGGATGGCGACGCGTCCGGGAGTCCGGAACCGCCCCTCGAAGCACGCCTGCCCGTCCAACACTTCCTGCGCGACCCGAACTTCTGGCTGGTGTCCTTCGGGATGGGTTTTTGTCTCAGCGCTCTCGCCGTCGCACTGCACCTGGTGCCCTTCGGCCAGTCGCTGGGCTTCAGCTTGCAGGAGGCGGCCTGGGCACCCCCCGCGCTTTCCGCGGGCTCCCTCGTCGGCAAGCTGCTGGGCGGCTGGTCGATCGACCGGCTTGGCAAGCGGATCACCGTGACGGGCCTGCTCGCCGTCCAGGCAGTGGGTTGGGTGATGCTGGCCAGCGGGCCCGATTACAGCGAGATGCTGGCCGGCGCCGCGCTGGTGGGCTTCGGCTCGGGGGGCTTCCTGCCCTTGCCCGCCATCTACCTGGCCGCCTGCTTCGGCCGCAACGTCGTGGGACAGGCTTCGGGACTGGCGGGGGCGGCGACACTTCCCATCCAGATGTTGGCAGCGCCTCTGGTGGGCGTGGTCTTTGACTACGGCGGCAGCTACACGCCCGCCTTCCAGAGCATGCTGGGCGTCGTCGCGCTGGCCGCGCTGCTGCTGCTGCTGGTTCGCGCGCCGGACCGCGACCTCCCCGACGAATCCGTGAGCTAGTCCCCGGCTGCTACGCTCGCAATGTGCCCCGGAGAGCCGAGAGCGCATGCTGGGCCGCGCGCGCTGCGCTGCGAAAGCGCCACCTCGCGCGTCTCGGCGTGGCCTTGTTGCTGCTGGGCTGGAACGCCAGCCCGGCCGGCGCCGAGCCGGCCGATGCGCGCGCAAACAGCGCCCCGACCGCGGAAGCGTACGACGATCTGCACGCGCGGCTTCAGATCCTCGAGACCCAGGTCGCGCAGCTACGCGACAGCGAGGAAATCCGCGCACTGCGCCAGCGCTACCACGCCTACGTGAACGAGGGCCAGCACGGACTCATCGGCGACCTCTTCTCGGAGTCGGGCGTGGTGGATTTCGGCGAGCTGGGCAGACGCGTCGGGCGCGAGGCGATCGGGCACTTCTTCTCCGAGCAGTTGATCAACGACGACCTCTCCTTCATCAAGCAGTTCAACCACAACCACGCGGTGGAACTCGCGGGGGACCGCGCCTCGGGCTTCAGCTACCTGGAGGCGAAGAACGTGCTCGCGGGCGAGGCCACGCTGGTGGCGGCGCGCTACGACGACGCGTACGTGCGAACCGCCGAGGGTTGGCGCTTCCAGGAGATGAAGCTGACCCTCTACTTCGTGGCCCCCTTCGCGCAGGGCTGGGGGGCGGCCACGAACTCCCCGGAAGCGCGCTGAGACGCCCCCCTCCGGGCCCTACGCACGCTCGTGGCGACGCGGCGGCGCTTGTAGCCCGGAATCCGCGTCGCCTATGCTCTCCACATCGCGCAGCACCGGGTAGACGACGACTTCGCGGACGCACAGCGTCGCATCCAGCGCGCGAGCATCGACGGCGGCCCGCCCCAGTGAGTCGCTCGCCGGGCGGCGGCGATGCACCCCCAACGCTCCAATAGGAGGAAGCCCCCATGCCCCAGGACGCCATCTACCAGGGGGTCGCCGACGAGTTGGCGATCCGCAACCTGATCGCCGAGCTCGCCCAGAGCGCGGACGACGGCGATCTCGACGATTACATCCAACTCTTCAGCGAAGACGCGGTCTGGGGCGGTTCGGGTTTTGGCGAGCGCAAGGGTCACGAGGAGATCATGGCGGGCGCCGTGGAGCGCCGCGCCAGCGGAACCTCCGGACCGGGCACGCACACGCGCCACGTCATCACCACCACCACGGTGCGCATGGGTGGCGACCGCGCCAGCGCCCGCTCGATCTTCCACTTCTACGCGAGCACCGACGCCACCCCGACGCACCAGATCATGGGTGTCTACGACGACGAGTTCCTGCGCACGGAAGCCGGCTGGAAGCTCTCTCGTCGCACCATCTCCCGCTAGCCGGGAACCGGGCCGCGCAGGCGCGACCCGGCGCTCAGAGCCAGAAGCCCGCGTTGCAGTCGAGCACGTGGCCGGTGACGGGTCGCGCCAACTCCGAGGCCAGGAAGAGCACCGAGCCCGCGATCTCGTCGGGCTCCGCGAGGTAGCCGAGCGCCGAGTTCGCGACCACGTCGGCCTCGAGGGATTCCGGGGTAACGCCCCGCTCCTCGGCGCGCTGGCGGAAGGAGTGCTGGATGGATGCGCCCTGGATGTAGCCGGGATTGACGGCGTTGACGCGGATGCCCTCGGGGCCGAGTTCCGCGGCCAGCGTGCGGGTCGCCATCAGCAGCGCCGCCTTCGAAGTCGCATAGGCGCCCTGGGTGGGCTTGGGGTCTCGCACCGCGGTGGTTCCGATCATCACGATGCGCCCGGCCCCGCGCTTGCGCATGCGCGGCACGACAGCCTGGGTGAGGTGCAAGGCGCCGAAGAAGCTCACCTCCATGGCCTCGCGCCAGCCCTCGGGAGAACCATCGGCCAGTGTCTCCGCGCGGCCGAAGGCGGCGGCGCTGTTCACCAGCACGTCGATCCCCCCGAGATCCGCCTCGGCGCGGGCCGCGAGGCGCTCGCAGTCCTCGGGCTTCGAGACATCCGTGCACTCCCACACGCAGCGCCGCCCCAGGGCTTCGACCTCGGCGGCCACCGGCTCGAGGTGCTTCGCGCTGCGCGCCCCAATGGCCAGGTCCGCTCCCTCGCGCGCCAGCGCCAGCGCGATCGAACGTCCCAGGCCGGGCCCGATGCCCGAGACCACCGCGACACGACCTTCCAAGAGCACCGAAGTGAACCCTCCCCTGTACTGTGAAGACTCTGCGAAAACGATTCGCAGGAACTTCCCGGAGCGTCGCGCCGCCTGCCAGCACTGCCCGCCCGCGCAACGCCTACGGTATCAGAGCCCGGCCACCGCGCCCTGCCCCAGAGGGCGAGCTAGCCTCAAGCCCGCGCCCCCCTCGCGCTGACAGCAGGGAGCCCCGCTTGAGCCCGGACCATCCCGGATCCCCCCCCCCCCCAACACCCAGCAGCGCGGCCCACCCCCCCACCAACCCCCCCCCCCCAGGC